>NZ_JBFTPJ010001137.1:0-1646 GCF_056398445.1 Variovorax sp. 01T439_2 | reverse complement strand
GCCTACTACATGCTCGGCGCAGGAGGCCAGTTCGTGCTGGTGGTTCCGACGCACGACCTGGTCGTGGTGCGGATCGGGCATTCGAAGGGAGAGCGATTCGCGGGCTCGACGCTGAACCAGGCGCTGGCGCTGCTGACCACCGCGGTGCCCCGCGTGCGCTGAGCCTAGAAGCCGAAGACCAGCAGCAGGTTGTTCGCGGGCATCGCATGCCGCTCGCGCAGCGCAAGCCCTGCGCGGCGCGCCTCGGCCACCACGTCCTCCAGGCGCCGTATGCCCCATTCGGAATTGCGGGCGCGCAGGTCTTGGTCGAATGCCAGGTTGCTCGGCGCCGGTGTGCTCTCTTCTTCGAAGTAGGGCCCGTAGGTGATCAGCAATCCATCGGCAAGCAGATGCCGCGCGGCGCCTTGCATCAACGCGGCGCATGCGGCCCAGGGCGCGATGTGCAGCATGTTGGCGCAGTAGATCGCATCGAACTTTTCTTCTCCTCGAGCGAACGCGGCACCTTGCGACGGCCATCGAGGCGCCGTCACGTCGAGCAGCAGCGGCGCACGGAGATTGGGCAGTGCGGCCTGCGCGATGCGGCTTGCAAGCGCGGGGAGCATGCGCGCGTCTGCGTCGGTGGGCTGCCAGGTCCACCCTGACATGGCCGCGGCGAACCATGCGGCATGCTGGCCTGTGCCGGATGCGATCTCGAGCGCGCTGCCGCGCTCGCCGAGGATGCGGGCCAGCGCCTCGAGGATGGGCTGCTTGTTGCGGTCGGCGGCGGGGCTGTGGGGAAGGTCGGACATGCGAAATCGGGCTTGGATAGGTGTGGTTTGATTGGGAAAGACAGCGCGGTTCAGCCCTGGCCGAACTCCCGCGCATGCTCCACCGCATACTTGATGAGTTCCGCCTGCCCCTCGATGCCGAGCCGCCGCTTGATGCTCTGCCGGTGTGCCTCCACGGTGCGCACGCTCAGGCCCAGGTCGCGCGCGATCTGCTTGCTCGATTCGCCGCGGCCCAGCGCGCTGAGGATCTCGCTCTCGCGCGGCGTGAGCAGCGGCCGGGGCGCCTGGTTGCGGAACAGCTTCTTCGACACGGCCGGGCTCAGGAAGGTGCCGCCGGCCGACACCGCCTCGATGGCCGCGACGATCTCGGCCGCGGGCGCATCTTTCAGCACATAGCCGCGCGCGCCCACCTGCAGGGCCTTCTGCACGTATTCGGGGTTGTCGTACATGCTGAGCATCACCACGTGCGGCGCGGGCTGATGGCGCTGCAGCACCAGTGCGGCCAGGTCGATGCCGTTCATGTCCTTCATGCCGACATCCATCAGCAGCAGGTCGGGCTGGAGCGTTTCGATGAGCGCCAGCGCCTCGGCCGCGCTCCCGGCCTCGCCGACGATCTCCAGCCCCGGCATGGCGCCGAGCCGCGCGCGCAGGCCGTCGCGCACCAGCGGATGGTCGTCGACCAGGAAGAGGCGGACGGGGGCGGCGTCGTTCTTCATGCCGGCTCGGGCCTCGCGCTGCGGGCCGGCACTTCGGCCACGATGGTGGTTCCGCCTTCGCCCGATTGCACGTCCAGGCGCCCGCCGATCGATTCCATGCGCTCGCGCATGTTGCGCAGGCCGATGCCGCGCCGCGCATCGAGCTGCATCGCCTCCACGTCGA
>NZ_JBFTPJ010001136.1:0-1653 GCF_056398445.1 Variovorax sp. 01T439_2 | reverse complement strand
TTCCCCCTCTACCGCGTTTTCCTGATCGTTTTCGGGTTGACCGCTTTGGGCATCCTTGCGATCGTCATCTTGAGGTCTCGCCTGGGCCTGCTCATCCGTTCGATCTCGCAGAACGCAGAAATGACTCAGGCGCTAGGTGTCAATGTCGGCACCATCCGCACGTTGACCTTCGCCGTGGGTTGCGGATTTGCTGGATTGGGTGGTTTCCTTGCCGTCCCGCTAATCACGGGCTACATCGGCATGGGCAGCGCGGCCATCATCGAATCGTTCGTCATCGTGATGATCGGGGGTATGGGCAGCTTTCTCGGATCCGCTGTCGGCAGCCTGCTGGTCGCCACAACACAGTCGTTCGGCAACTTCTACTTTCCCGACCTCTCGCTGGTGGTTACCTACCTCTTGATGATTGGCGTTCTGCTTTATCGCCCGGGTGGCTTGTTTGGAGAAGAAGAGTGATGAAGTACGCCGTTCCTGTCGTCGCCATGCTGGCGGCGGCCCCGTTCGCTCTCCAGAGCTACCAAGTCACGCTGTTGACGGAAATACTGATCTTTGCGCTGTTTGCTATGAGCCTGGACGTGCAAATGGGCTACGCACGCATGTTTTCCTTCGGCCACGTTCTGCCGTACGGTGTCGGTGCGTACGCCTGTGCGTTTGCGCTATTGGCTGGCTGGCCGTTGCCTTTCGCGATTGCTGCCGCCGTGCTTGTTGCAACGCTCCTTTCCATCCCGATCGGATGGTTAAGCACACGGGCTAGCGGCGTCGCCTTCGCGATGCTGACGTTGGCTTTTGCGCAACTCGGCTATGCAATTGTTTTCAAGTGGAACACGCTTACCGGCGGTTCGGATGGCCTGACCGGCTTTGCGCGCAATGCAGGCCCGTTCGGGTTCGAGGGATTCATGTCCCGCGATGGCTTCTTCTGGCTTGTTCTGATCGTCGTGTTTGCGATGTACTGGTTGGCCCGAGGCTTCATGAACTCCGCGATGGGTAGAGCCATCGTCGGCGTTCGAGAAAACGAGCGACGTGCCAGCGCCATCGGCTACGTGCCGCGGACCTTGCGCATCGTCGCATTCGTCGTGTCCGGGGCGCTCGCGGGCATGGCGGGGGCGCTACATGCAGGGTTCCTGCTGTTCGTCTCTCCAGAGATCTTGCATTGGACGCAGTCGGGGCACGTCATCATCGCCGTCATTCTTGGCGGAACCGGCACCCTGATCGGCCCGATGATCGGAGCCGCCTTGATCGTCMTTGCTCACCACCAGTTGAGCGCAGTCACCGACAGTTGGCCATTGGTAATGGGGTTGCTGTTCATCATCGTCGTCATTGCTGCACCCAAGGGCCTGTGGGGCATCAAGGCTTCGCTCGCCGCCAGGATTTCCCGACGCCGCGCGCCCACTGCTGGAGAGAAACATGCCGCTTCTTGAATGTTCTGGTCTTACCAAGCGCTGGGGAGCGGTCACGACGGTCGATGACGTGAGCCTCACCGTAGATGCAGGCGAGGTGGTCGCACTCATTGGTCCGAACGGGGCAGGTAAGAGCACCGTGTTCAACCTGATTGCAGGTGCGATAAAGAAGACCGCTGGAGCCGTGCGCTTCGCTGGTGAAAGTGTCGAACACCTTTCCGCGTATGACCTGGCTCAGAAGGGCCTGAGTCGTACATAC
>NZ_JBFTPJ010001135.1:0-2396 GCF_056398445.1 Variovorax sp. 01T439_2 | reverse complement strand
CCCCTCCATCCCCATTGTTTTTTCCTCTTTCGATTCCAAGGAGTTTCCCCATGAACCCATTGCGTCACGTCTTCAGCGCCGCGGCCGTTGCCACGCTGGCCACCGCCCTCGTTCCTGCCCATGCCCAGGGCGTGATCAAGATCGGCGAGGTCAACAGCTACAAGGCGCAGCCCGCCTTCCTCGAGCCCTACAAGAAGGGCATGGAGCTGGCCGTGGAAGAGATCAACGCCAAGGGCGGCGTCAACGGCCGCAAGGTCGAGCTCATCACGCGCGACGACAACGCCAACCCCGGCGATGCCGTGCGCGTGGCCGAGGAACTGGTGGCGCGCGAGAAGATCGACGTGCTCACCGGCACCTTCCTCTCGAACACCGGCCTGGCCGTGGCCGACTTCGCCAAGCAGAAAAAAATCTTCTTCCTGGCCGGCGAGCCGCTGACCGACAAGATGACCTGGCAGGGCGGCAACGAATACACCTTCCGCCTGCGCCCCGGCACCTACATGCAGGCCGCGATGCTGGTGCCCGAGGCGGCCAAGCTCAAGAAGAAGCGCTGGGCCGTCGTCTACCCCAACTACGAATACGGCCAGTCGGCCGTGGCCGCGTTCAAGACGCTCCTGAAGGCCGCGCAGCCGGATGTCGAGTTCGTCGCCGAGCAGGCGCCGCCGCTCGGCAAGGTCGATGCGGGTGCCGTGGTGCAGGCGCTGGCCGATGCCAAGCCCGATGCGGTCTTCAACGTGCTGTTCGCTTCTTTCTCGCCTACCACGCCAAGTACAAGGACTACCCGCGCCTGGGTTCGGTGGTGGGCTACAGCATGATCAAGTCGGTGGCGGCCGGCATCGACAAGGCCAAGAGCACCGAGACGCCGAAGCTCGTCGCCGCCTTCAAGGGCCTGCAGGTCGACACCCCGTTCGGCAAGATCAGCTACCGCGCCGAAGACCATCAATCCACGATGGGCGCCTTCGTCGGCAAGACGAAGAACGAGAACGGCAAGGGCGTGATGGTCGACTACACGTATTTCGACGGCGCCAAGTTCCAGCCGAGCGCCGCCGACGTGAAGAAGTCCCGCGCTGCCGACTGACCTTTTTCCGGAACGCTTGCACCCATGAGCCTCTCGTCCCTGCTGCTTCAGTTCCTCACCGGGCTGTCGTCGGCTTCGTCGCTGTTCCTCGTGGGGGCCGGCCTTTCGTTGATCTTCGGCGTCACGCGCATCGTCAACTTTGCGCATGGCTCCTTCTTCATGGTGGGCATCTACCTTGCCTACACACTGGTCGACAAGCTCGGCACGCTCGGCTTCTGGCCGGCCGTGCTGATTGCCGCGCTGGCGGTGGGCGTGATCGGCGCGCTGATCGAGATGGTGCTGCTGCGCCGCATCTACAAGTCGCCCGAGCTGTTCCAGCTGCTGGCCACTTTTGCGCTGGTGCTCGTCATCAAGGATGCGGTGCTTTATTTCTGGGGGCCGGACGAATTGCTCGGCCCGCGCGCGCCGGGCCTGTCGGGCTCGGTCGACATCCTGGGCCGGCAGTTTCCGACCTACGACCTGTTCCTGATCGTGGTCGGTCCGGTGGTGCTCGGCCTCATGTGGCTGCTGCTCACGCGCACGCGCTGGGGCACGCTGGTGCGCGCCGCCACGCAGGACCGCGAGATGGTCAGCGCGCTGGGCGTGAACCAGGCCTGGCTGTTCACGGCGGTGTTTGCACTGGGCGCCACGCTCGCGGCATTGGGCGGTGCGCTGCAGCTGCCGCGCGAGCCGGCCACGCTGGCCATGGACCTCAACACCATTGGCGCGGCCTTCGTGGTGGTGGTGGTGGGCGGCATGGGCTCGATTCCCGGCGCGTACGTGGCGGCGCTGCTGCTGTCCGAGATCAAGGCGGTGTGCATCTGGCTTGGCGTGGTCGAGATCTTCGGCTACAGCGTGTCGTTCTCCAAGCTCACGCTGGTGGTCGATTTCATCGTGATGGCCATCGTGCTGGTGTGGCGCCCCTGGGGCCTGCTCGGCCGCCCGCAGGCGCCCAGCCGCTACGTGGGCATGCAGGAGGAACCGCTGCGGCGCGCGAGCAAGGGCTACCTGTGGCTCGTTGCCGCGCTTGGCGTGGCGCTCATGGCGATGCCGCTGCTCACCGCCGATTCGCCCTACACCACGGTGCTGATGATCGACCTGCTGATCGCGGCGCTGTTCGCGGCCAGCCTGCACTTCATCATGGGGCCGGCCGGCATGCATTCGTTCGGCCATGCGGCCTACTTCGGGCTCGGTGCCTATGGCGCCGCCTTGCTGGTGCGCGCAAGCGGCATGCCGATGGAGCTTGCGCTCGTCGTCGCGCCGCTGGTGGCCGCCATCGGCGCGTTCGTCTACGGCTGGTTCGCGGTGCGGCTTTCGGGCGTGTACCTGGCGATGCTCACGC
>NZ_JBFTPJ010001134.1:0-1657 GCF_056398445.1 Variovorax sp. 01T439_2 | reverse complement strand
GCCCTACATGCCGATGAACCTGGGCACGGCCACGGGGCGCGTGCGCATCGTGGACGAGGCTTCCGGCGCGAATGCATTGAACGCGCTGCTGCCGGGCGACATCGCCGTGCTGCGCCAGGTGCCGATCGGCCTGCCGCCCGTGGCCGGCGTGCTGACCGAGCGGCCGTCCACGGCGCTCTCGCACGTCAACCTGCTCGCCAAGGGCTGGGGCATTCCCAACGCCTATGTGCGCGATGCCGCGGCCGTGCTGCGCGAGCACGCAGGGCAGTGGGTGGCGCTCAAGGTGGCGGCCTCGGGCTACCAGGTGCGCCGCCTCACGGCGGAAGAAATTGCCGCGCTGCCGCCGCGCGCAGCACGTGCGGCGGCCACCGGCGCACTGCCAGGCAGCGGCAAGGCCGCGAAGCCGGACCTGCGTGAAACCCGCCTGCTGCCGCTCGCGTCATTGCGCGCCCGCAACAGCGCGCAGTGCGGCGCCAAGGCCGCCAATCTCGGCGCCGTGCTGGCCGCGCGCATTCCAGGCACGACCGTGCCCGACGGCTTCTGCATTCCCTTTGCGCACTACGACCGCTTCATGCACGCGAACGGCCTGGCCGAGCGCATCGCGCGCATGCAGCAGCAGCCCGGCTTCGCGGGCGATCCGCAGGTCCGGCAGAAGGCGCTGGCGCAGTTGCAGGGCGAGATCGCGCAGTGGCCCGTCGATGCGGCCGATGCGGCGGCGTGGCGCGCCGCATGGCAGGCGCAGCTCGGCGGTGGCGGCGTGTTCGTGCGCAGCTCGTCCAACTCGGAAGACCTGCCGGGCTTCAGCGGCGCGGGGCTCTACACCACAGTGCCCAACGTCAAGACCGGCGACGCGCTCGAACTCGCGGTGAAGAAGGTCTGGGCCTCGGTGTTCAACCCCGAGGCCTGGGAGGCGCGCAGCGCCGCGGGCTTCGGCGCCGAGTCGGTGCTGATGGGCGTGTTCGTGCAGACGRCCATTGATGCCACCAGCGCCGGCGTGATGATCACGCGCGACCCCTTCGACGCCGGCCACCCGCACGTCACCTACATCTCGGCCAAGCGCGGCATCGGCATCCGCGTGGTGGAGGGGCGGCGCGTGGCCGAGCAGGTGATGTACTCGAGCTGGTCCAAGGCGATCCAGGTGCTGAGCCGCTCGGCCGAAGAAACCGCGCTGCAGCTGGACAAGGACGGCGGCGTGAAGGAAGTACCGGTGGAGGCCGGCCGCCACGTGCTGACCGACGATCTGGTGGTGCGGCTGGCCACCGTGGGGGCGGCGGTGAAGCGTGCGTTCAACGGCGTCGACCAGGACATCGAATGGGCCACCGTGGGCGAGCGCATCGTGCTGCTGCAGGCGCGGCCGTACGTGGAGCGGCGGCGCTGAGCGCCGGCCTTCGCCGGCCGGTTCCGCTCACAGTGCTGCCAGCGGCGCTTCATCCATACAGGTACTGCGGCAGCCACAGCGTCAGCCCCGGCCAGATGTACATGAACACCATGCACAGGATCACGATCAGCATGTAGGGCATCATCCCCGCGAAGATCTGGTTGAGCGTCACGTGCGGCGGCGACACGCCCTTCAGGTAGAAGGCCGACATCGCCACCGGCGGCGACAGGAACGCCGCCTGCAGGTTCACGAACACCAGCACGCCGAACAGCAGCGGGT
>NZ_JBFTPJ010001133.1:0-1658 GCF_056398445.1 Variovorax sp. 01T439_2 | reverse complement strand
CTCTCGAAGAAGGCGGTCACAAGCGCGATCGCCCTCGCGAGCCGGCACGATGCCGACCTCGTCGCGCTCACCGTGGTGCCGCGTTACCCCAAGAGCTACTTCGACGGCGCCATGTCCTTCTCGCCCGACGACATCGCCCGGGTCGAGAAGCAGTGGGCCGACAAGGCGCAGGACATGCTCGACGCCGTGGCCGCGCGCGCGGTGGCGAGCGGCGTGCAGCTGAAGACCGCCATCGCCAACTCGGACCTGGTGGCCGAATCGATCGTCGCCGCCGCAAAGAAGCACAAGTGCGACCTGATCGTCATGGCCTCGCACGGCCGCAAGGGCATCAAGCGGCTGCTGCTGGGCAGCGAGACGCAGCACGTGCTGACGCACTCCACGCTGCCCGTGCTGGTGCTGCGCTGACCGCGCGGCGGGCCTCAGCTTCAGGCGGCCTGCATCGAGCCCGCACCGAGCGCGTCGTTCTCGGCGTCGCTGAGCCAGCGGCGCTTGTCGCGCAGCGGCGGCGCGCCGAACATGCGGCTGTACTCGCGCGCGAACTGCGACGGGCTCTCGTAGCCCACGCTGTGCGCCGCACTCGACACGTCGGCGCCGGCCATCAGCATCTGGCGGCGCGCTTCCTGCAGCCGCAGCTGCTTCTGGTACTGCAGCGGGCTCATGGCCGTCACGGCCTTGAAGTGATGGTGGAACGACGACACGCTCATGTGCACCGCGCGCGCCATGTCCTCGATCCGCAGCGACTGCGAATAGTTGATGCGCAGCGCGCTGATCGCCTTGGCAATGCGCTGGGTGTGGCTGTCCTGCAGCGCGATCTGCCGCAGCCGCGCGCCCTCCCCGTTCACCAGCAGGCGGTACATGATCTCGCGCTTGATGAGCGGCGCCATGATCGGCACGTCCTCGGGCGACTCGACCAGCCGCAGCAGCCGCAGCACCGGCTCCAGCACCGGCATGCCGATGCGGTTGACGTACATGCCGCGGGAAGCAGGCGCATTGGCCTTCGCGGGCAGCTTCTCGTCGCCGATGAGCTTGCCGATCTCGTCGATTGCCAGCTCCAGCCGCACGCCCAGGTACGGCTCGTTGTCGCTCGTCAGGCGCACCTGGCCGCACACCGGCAGGTCGACCGAGGTCACCAGGTAGTGCATCGGGTCGTACACATAGATGTCGTCGCCCACGATGATCCGCTTGGAGCCTTGTGCGATGAGCCCGAGCGCCGGCGTTGCGAAGGCATGCTTGGGGCCGTCGGGCTTGCTGATGCAGAACACCTGCAGGCCGGCCACCGGCGTTTCCACGGTGCCGTCCTGGCCGCGCGTGATGCGGTTGATCAGCGCGACCAGTTCCTTCCTGGCTTCGTCGAGTTCGGGCTCCAGCGGCATCGGCTGGGCAATGGCGGCAGCGATTTCGGGTGTGTCTTGGGGCATGTTCGGGGGGCCTTGTCACGGATGGGGCCGCGGTGGCGGCCGGCGTGGAGGATCGGGTGGTTCAAAGCTTAGCGCCACGCCAACGAATCTGCACGGCCCGTGCAGGAGGTCTGGAGAAATAGGCAAGGACTTTGCAGGAACGCGCTCGCCATGCGCGGCGCCGCGGCCGGATACTTTTGCGGTCGATGGGGGCTTTGCGGCTCCCTTTCTCGTGCCACACACCCAAAGGACATCTCTCAT
>NZ_JBFTPJ010001132.1:0-1661 GCF_056398445.1 Variovorax sp. 01T439_2 | reverse complement strand
ATGGTCACCCGGGGCGGCGGCGAAGTGGAGATTGCCTGTGCGCTCGCGCGGCAGCCCCATCTTCTCGTACGCCGTGACCATCACGTCGGTGAAGCGGAACACCGTTTCGTACAACGAGAGATCGATCTGCTGACCTGCGCCGCCCTGCATATCACGGTGGTAGAGCGCTACCATGGTTCCGAAAGCGCCAAGGACCGCGGTTGAATAGTCGGCCATTGCCGTGCCGAGCTTCACCGGAGCGCGGTCCGGATAACCTGTGGCGTTCAGTGTGCCGCCCATAGCAAGGGCAATGCGGTCGTACCCTGCGCGGCTTGCATATGGACCGGTCTGGCCATACCCGGAGACGCTGAGCATCACGAGCCTTGGGTTTACCTTCTTCAGGTGCTCCCATGACAGGTTCCATTTATTCAGGATGCCGGGGCGGAAATTCTCCACGAGCACGTCGGCGTCTTTCAACAGTTCCTTCAGGATCCGCTGGCCTTCGGGATGGTGCAGATCGAGCGTCACGGACTTCTTGTTTCGCGCTTCGACATTCCACCAGAGGCTTTCGCCCTCCACCATCGGCCCGATATGGCGCAGCGCGTCCCCACCGCGCGGTTGCTCGATCTTGATCACGTCCGCGCCCAAGTCGGCAAACAGTGTTGCGGCGACCGGGCCGGCAACCATCGTGCCGATGTCGATCACACGCACGCCGGCCAGAGGCCCTTTGTCTTTCGTTTCCATACTATTGATCCTTCAATCGTCCGTATCAGCTGCGTCGCCGGAATCGGCGCGATCAGCAAACCATGGCTCAGTTCAGTCGCCTCTTCGTCCGCATAAGAGAGACGGCGCAACTCCAATTGGCCGGCTCGTGAATCTGGAAGCGGATCGCATCGTCGGGAGAATCGGGCAGGCTTGAGCCCCTTTGCATCCGTAACTGTTCATGCTTGTCTCAGTTCTTTTTGTATGGGTCGGCGGACTACGTGCCCGTGAACTGCGGAGGGCGCTTTTCCTTGAAGGCCGCAAGCCCTTCGACACGGTCGGCCGAGAAGTGGTGCAAGTTGCTCAAGGCGCGCTCGTAGCGCAGCCCGATGGATGCTGGCTGGTCCAGCGCATCATTGAGCGCCTGCTTCATCCGACCCAGCACCAGCGGGCTCTTTCTCGCGAGCTTCTTTGCCAGAGCGGTCACGGCGCCGATGAAGCCGTCATCAGCGACCACCAGGTTGACGAGGCCAAGCGCCTTCCATTCGCTGGCCGGATGCATATCGCCCGTGAACATGAGGAGCTTCGCGTTGTTCAGTCCCACCTTCCTCGGCAAGCGCACGGTGGCGCCTGCGCCAGGAAACAGGGCGTAGTTCGAATGGGCATCGCCAATCCGAGCGGACTCGGCCGCGATCACGAGGTCACAGGCGAGCACGAGCTCCAGTCCACCTGCGACCGTAATACCGTTGAGCGCGGCAATGACGGGTTTGGTGGAGGCTTCGATCAGCTCGGTCAGAGCGCCGATCGCCTTCACGAACTCGGCGCCACTTTCGGGGCGGCTCCTGGCGGGGTCCTTCAAGTCGGCGCCAGCGCAGAAGGCCCTGCCTTCGCCTGTCAGAACAATGACGCGGACTTCCGGGTCGCTTTGAGCATCTTCGATCGCCTGCGTCAATGCGACTACGAGCGACAGTGTCAGCGAG
>NZ_JBFTPJ010001131.1:0-1669 GCF_056398445.1 Variovorax sp. 01T439_2 | reverse complement strand
CCTCCGATGAGTACCGCGCGCTGATGCTCGCCGAGCAGGCGCGCTGGACCGAGGTCATCGTCAAGGGCAACCTCAAGCTCGAATAGGCATTGCGCCGCGCAGTCTCCACGTCATCCCGCTTTTCTGAACCCGTCCATGAACACATTGAGCGTCGAGCTGCTGATCAACAACCGGGAGACTCCCGGTGCGTCCTACGTCGAAGTCAGAGACCCGGGTCGCACCGAGGACCGGGTCGGCCGTGTGGCGCAGGCCAGCGTCGTGCAGGTGGACGACGCGGCGCAGGCGGCCCATGCGGCGCTGCCTGGATGGGCCGGCACGCCCATTGCCCAGCGCGTCGAGCTGCTGCGCGCCGCCGCGGCCGTGCTGGACGAAGAAGCGCCGAAGATCGCCGAGTTGATGGCGCTGGAATCGGGCATGCTGATGGCCACCTGCCAGGCCGAGGTCGAAACGGCGGCCCATGTGGTGCGCGACAACGCGGACATGGCGGCCGAATTCCTGCAGCCCCGCCAGTTCGCGGATGCGAACGGTTGGGTCAGCGTCGAAAAGCGCCCCTTCGGCGTGGTGGCGGGCATCGTCTCGTGGAACGCACCAGTCATCCTGACCATGCGTAAGCTGGCGCCTGCGCTGGCCTGCGGCAACACCCTGGTCATCAAGCCTTCGCCGAGCGCCCCCTTGGGGCTGGCGGTGCTGCTCGCGAAGATGGCCGCGCTTTTCCCACCTGGTGTCATCAACGTGCTGCACGGCGGTGCCGACGCTGGCGCGGCGCTGACCGCGCACCCGCTGGTGCGCAAGGTGTCCTTCACCGGCGGCGGCAAGGTGGCCGGCATCATCATGCGCGACGCTGCGGCGTCGATGAAGGATGTGCAGTTCGAGCTGGGCGGTAACGATCCGGCCATCGTGCTCGACGACGTGGACGTCGAGCACGCAGTGACCCGCATCGCCATCGGCGCTTTCCGGCGGGCCGGGCAGTTCTGTTTTGCGGTCAAGCGCGTGTACGTGCCCGAATCCATCTACGACCGCTTCTTCGACCGGCTGTCCGCCGAGGTCGGGAAATTCAGGATCGGGCATCCGCTGGACCCGCGCAGCACGATGGGGCCGATGAACAACCGCGCGCAGTGGACCTTCGTGAAGGACCTTCTAGCGCGGGCGCGCGCTGAAGGCGCCGACATCGTCGAGCTGGGCGAGTTGCTCGACCCGCAGGCCACGAACGAAGGCTACTACCTGCGCCCGACGCTCGTGCGCCGCGCGGCGCCGCAGTCGGAAATCGTGGCTGTGGAGCAGTTCGGCCCGGTACTGCCGGTCGTCGCCTATCAGGATGAGGCGCAGGCCGTGCGCCTGGCCAACGACAGCGAGCTGGGCCTGGGTTCGAGCGTCTGGTCTGCCAGCCGCACGCGCGCCCTCGGGATCGCGCGCCAGCTGGAGGCGGGAATGACCTTCATCAACCAGGCGGGGGCGTCACGCGTCGGCCAGCGGCACGCACCTTTCGGCGGCGTCAAGCAGAGCGGTATCGGGCGCGAAAGCTCGGAAGTTGGCATGGCTGAGTACGTGGAATACCACAGCATCCACGGCGATGCGCTGTGAGGCCAAAGTGAGCTGGATTCATTTGAGATGAAGGAAATAGAACCATGACAAGACCGATTCATCCGTTGCTCGCTTTGCTGACCAGCGC
>NZ_JBFTPJ010001130.1:0-1669 GCF_056398445.1 Variovorax sp. 01T439_2 | reverse complement strand
GGCGTGGCGCTTGCGAGCTTCCAGGTGCTGCGCCATCGCGTGGCCGACATGTACGTGAAGTACCTGGGCGCCAAGGGCCTGGTGATCCACTGCTTCCATGCCTGGGAGCAGAACGCGGCCGACCTGCGCCGCACGCTGCGCCTGGCCAAGGTGTCGCTGGCCGAGTCGGCGCGCGCCTGCGCCGAAGCGGCCATCCAGATGCACGGCGGCATGGGCGTGAGCGAGGAGGTGCTGGCCACCCGCACGGCGCAGCGCCTGATCGCCTCCGAGTTCCGCTACGGCGACCGGCTGCTGCACGCCGCGCTGCTGCTGGCGCCGCATGAGCCCGCGCCGCAAGTTTCTTTTTCCAACCAAGCTGGGAGTGTGCGATGAGCATCGAACTGGAAGTTTCCGAATACATCGCCGTCGTCCGGCTCGACAAGCCGCCGGTCAATGCGCTGGACCGTGCCACGCGCCGCCGCCTGATCGAGATCTTCGACGAGGTCTCCGAGCGCGCCGACGTGCGCGTCGCGATCCTCACGGGCACCGGCAAGTTCTTCTGCTCCGGCGCGGACCTCAAGGACCGGCCCGATGCGCAGAAGACCGGCGACTTCCTCGACCACAACCGCTGGACGCGCGAAACGGGCAATGCGATCCGCGAATGCGCCAAGCCCGTGATCGCGGCCGTCAACGGCCCGGCGCTGGGCGCCGGCTTCGGCCTCATGGCGGCCTGCGACATCTTCCTGGCGAGCGAGGACGCCACCTTCGCCATGCCCGAGATCAACGTCGGCCTGGCCGGCGGCGTCTCGATGCTGCGCACCATGTTCGGCCGCTCGTTCACGCGCCGCATGTTCTTCACCGGCATGAAGGTGCCCGCCGCCGAGCTGTACCGCCGCGGCGTGCTCGACGAGGTGGTGCCCGGCGATCGGCTGATGCCGCTGGCCATGGAGATCGCGCAGGAGATCGCCTCGAAGGCGCCGCTCGCCGTCGCCTATGCGAAGCAGGCGGCCAACATGATGGACCTGATGCCGCAGCGCGACGGCTACCGCTTCGAGCAGAACATCACGATGGCGCTGGCCAAGACCGAGGATGCGCAGGAGGCCCGCAAGGCCTTCCTCGAAAAGCGCAAGCCTGTCTACAAAGGTCGTTGAGATGCAGGCAACGCAAGTGGGCCACGGCCTCGACGCGCTGTTCAAGCCGCGCTCGATCGCGATCTTCGGCGCCTCCGACGACGTCACCAAGATCGGTGGCCGGCCGCTGCAGTTCCTGCAGAAGTACGGCTATGGGGGCGGCATCTATCCGATCAACCGCAAGGGCGGCCTGGTGCAGTCGCTGCAGGCTTATGCGAGTGTGGCGGAACTGCCCGAGGTGCCCGAGCTCGCAGTGATTGCGGTGCCGCCCGCGGGCGTGCTCGACGCGGTGCAGGACTGCGCGCAGCGCGGCGTGAAGGCCGCGGTCATCCTGTCCGCAGGTTTCTCCGAAATGGGCGAGGAGGGCAGCCGCCTGCAGGCGCGCATCGGCGAGGTGGCGCGCGCCAGCGGCATGCGCATCGTCGGCCCCAACTGCCTGGGCGCGATCGGCGTGCCGGACAAGAGCATCGCCACTTTCTCGGTGGCGCTGGAATCGTCCTTTCCCGCGGCGGGCTCGGTCGGCATCGTCTCGCAGAGCGGCAATCTCGGCAGCTTCACCC
>NZ_JBFTPJ010001129.1:0-1670 GCF_056398445.1 Variovorax sp. 01T439_2 | reverse complement strand
CTACATCCGCACCGCGCGCGCCAAGGGCCTGGGCGTGCTGCCGGTGCTGGGCCATGCGCTGCGCAATGCGGCCATTCCCATCGCCACCACGGTGGGCGTGGGCATCGCCCTGTTGATCGGCGGCGTAGTGGTGACCGAGACGGTGTTCGCCATTCCGGGCGTGGGCCGCCTCGTGATCGATTCGGTGCAGCGCCACGACTACCCGGTGATCCAGAGCGTGCTGCTGCTGTCGGCCGGCGTGTACGTGCTGATCAACCTGCTGATCGACCTGAGCTACCGCCTGTTCGATCCGCGCATCACGTACTAGATGTCCTCATGTCCGCCGTACTTCCGATGAGTGAACTTCCACCACCCGTTGCCATTGCCGTGGCCGACGAAGCGCCCTTCGTGCCGCCGCGCTGGCGCTGGGTGCGCAAGCATCCGACGCTGATCGTCGGCGGGCTGCTGCTCGTCGCAGTGGCCGCCGTCTCCATCGGCGCGCCCTGGATCGCCACCTTCGATCCGCAGGACATCGATCCGCTCGCGCGCATGCAGCCGCCCTCGGCCGAGCACCTGTTCGGCACCGATGCGCTCGGCCGCGACGTGTTCAGCCGCGCCGTGTGGGGCGGTCAGGTGTCGATGATCGTCGGCGCCTCGGTCGCGCTGCTCGCCACTTTCTTCGGCGTGCTGATCGGCCTCATCGCGGGCTTCGTGCGCTGGGCCGACGGGCCGGTGATGCGCGTGATGGACGGGCTCATGGCCATTCCCGGCATCCTGCTGGCCATCGCGCTCATGGCGGTGACGCGCGCCAGCCTCACGACGGTGATCGTCGCCATCACGGTGCCCGAGATCCCGCGCGTGGTGCGGCTGGTGCGCTCGCTCGCRCTCACCCTGCGCGAGCAGCTGTACGTCGAGGCCGCGCATGCAGTCGGCACGCGGCTGCCGGTGATCCTCTTGCGCCACGTGCTGCCCAACATGGTGGCGCCCTTGATCGTGCAGTCGACCTTCGTGGCCGCTGCCGCGGTGCTGACCGAAGCGGCGCTTTCCTTCCTGGGCGTGGGCGTGCCGGCGCAGACGCCGAGCTGGGGCAACATGATGGCCGAGGGCCGCAACTTCGTGGCGGTGGCGTTCCACATCATCCTGTACCCGGGCCTGCTGCTGGCGGCCACGGTGCTGGCGATCAACCTGCTGGGCGACGGCCTGCGCGATGCGCTCGACCCGCGCCTGGCGCGGCAGCTGTGAGGCCCGCCATGGCACCCATGTCCCACCTCGCGCTCGCGCCCGGCGAGCCCCTGCTCGAAGTCGACAACCTGCGCACCCATTTCCATACGCTGGCCGGCGTGGTGCGTTCGGTCGATGGCGTTTCGTACACCGTGCGCGCGGGCCGCACGCTCGGCGTGGTCGGCGAATCGGGCTGCGGCAAGAGCGTGACCGCGCTTTCCATCCTGCGGCTGGTGCCCACGCCGCCCGGCCGCCACATGGGCACGGTGCGCCTGCGCGGCACCGACCTGATGCAGCTCAGCGAACGCGAGATGCGGCAGATCCGCGGCAACCGCATCTCGATGATCTTCCAGGAGCCGATGACCTCGCTGAACCCGGTGCTCACCGTGGGCCGGCAGATCGCCGAGACGGTGCAGCTGCACCAGAAGGCGAGCCGCGCCGACGCGCTGCAGCGCGCGGTCGAGATGCTG
>NZ_JBFTPJ010001128.1:0-1672 GCF_056398445.1 Variovorax sp. 01T439_2 | reverse complement strand
GGTAGCTACCGGTGCCGGTGATGCGTGAATAAGAGCTCATCAAACGTGAAGGGCCGTCGCGTCGGCTGGCACCGCGGGCTCCTGCCGCGCGAGCAATGGCGCGGCGTGAGCGATGCGGGCCCGCACGCGATCGAGCAGGTTGTTGCGAGCGGCATCATAAGCGCGATCCAACGCATGCCCGAAAGCCACTTCGTCAGCCGAGCCATGGCTCTTGAAAACCAGGCCGCGCAGGCCCAGCAGCGCCGCTCCGTTGTAGCGACGGTGATCGAGCCGGTTTTTAAACGCTTTTAGAACCGGATAAGCAACAATTGCCGCCGCCTTCGTGAAAATGCTCCGCGAGAATTCGACGCGGATGAACTCGCCGATCATCGACGCCACGCCTTCGCTGGCCTTCAGTGCCACATTTCCGACAAAACCATCACATACGACGATATCTGTCGTGCCCTTGAAAATATCGTTACCTTCGACGTTGCCGTAGAAGTTCAGATCCTTCGAATTGGCAGCCGTACGCAGCAGTTGGCTGGCCTTTTTGATTGTTTCGCTGCCTTTGATGGCTTCTTCGCCGATGTTGAGCAGGCCAACCGAAGGCGCCTCGTTGCCCGTGAGCGCCGATACCAGCGCAGAACCGAGCACCGCGAACTGGAGCAGGTCTTCCGCGTCGCAGTCGACGTTGGCACCCAGGTCGAGCACCGTGGTGGCGCCGCCCTTGGCGTTTGGAAGCTGGGGCGCGATGGCGGGGCGGTCGATGCCGTCGAGCGTCTTGAGCAGGTAGCGGGCAATGGCCATGAGGGCGCCCGTGTTGCCGGCCGAGATGGCCGCCTGGGCGGCGCCATCCTTGACCTGCTGGATCGCGATGCGCATCGAAGAATCCTTCTTCTTGCGCAGGGCGATTTCGATCGGGTCGTCCATGCCCACCACTTCGCTGGCCGCGACGATGCGGGCACGCGGATGCGCAGCAAAGCCCGCCAGCGCAGCCGGCGCACCGACCAGCAGCAACGAGGCCTCGCTGTGCCGCTCGAGGAACGCGCGGCAGGCCGCAAGCGTGACGCGCGGCCCATGGTCGCCTCCCATGCAATCCACGGCGAGCGTGATTGCGGAAGGCGCAGCAGTGGATTCGGGGGAAGAAGGCGTAGCCATCAAAACAAAGGCCCGACGCTACGGCAAAAGTAGCTTCGGGCCTCGGCCTTGGGATGCGAGATCAGGCTTCGGACTTGTTCTTGAGCACCTGGCGGCCACGGTAGAAACCGTTGGGGCTGATGTGGTGGCGCAGGTGCGTTTCGCCAGTGGTCGGCTCAACGGCAATGCCGGGCACGACCAGCGCATTGTGGGAACGGTGCATGCCGCGCTTGGAAGGCGACTTCTTGTTTTGCTGGACGGCCATGATGGCTCCTGGACTGTTAGGTGAGTGATTGGATGCGCTCTCTTGCGGTGGCAATCCAGGGGCATGCATGGAATGCCCTTGCCTGTCTTGCTGCTCACGGCGGCGCGCGCGAAGCCCATGATTATAGCCCAGGTGCCGAGAAAGGGCTACTTGCCCTCTTCCGGCTTGCGCGAACGCAACGCCCCGAGCACCGCGAAAGGGTTCGGCTTGGCCTCTTCGGCCGCCTGGAAGTCGTCGTCGCTGGACGAGAGCCGCACCGGGACCGGGCAGACCTCGTGCACGGGCATGACG
>NZ_JBFTPJ010001127.1:0-1674 GCF_056398445.1 Variovorax sp. 01T439_2 | reverse complement strand
GACCTCGCCCGAATGCACGGCCGCGAGCTGCGATTCGAGCGCGCCCTGTTTCTTGGTGCTGTCGGCGTCGATGCGCGCGATGCGTATGGCGCTGCCGTCGGGCCGCGTCACCGCCGCGAACAGCTCCGCCAGGTGTTCTTCGAGCCGCTCGGTGCCGCGGCCCACGGGCGCGATGTCGGGGTTGCCGCAGGAAGGGCAGGCGCGCGGCACGCGCTCGGTGAAGCCGCAGTGGTGGCAGCGCAGCGTGCGGTCGATCTTGTGGAACACGCGGTAGGCGCTGCAGTGCGGGCATTCGCTTTTCCAGCCGCAGTCGGCGCAGGCCAGCACCGGCGCATAGCCGCGGCGGTTCAGGAACACCATGCTCTGCTCGCCGCGCGCGATGCGCTGGCCGATGGCGTCGAGCAGCGCGGCCGAGATCACGGTCTTGGGCGGCTGCAGGTTCATGTCGACCAGCCGCACCGTGGGCAGCTCGCCGGCGCCGATGCGCGACGGCATGGCCAGCCGCACATAGCGCCCGCCCGGGTCCTCGCCCTCGGCGGGGCGGCTCTGGTGCCAGCTTTCGAGCGAGGGCGTGGCCGAGCCGAGGATGACCTTCGCGCCCTCCCGCTGGCCGCGCCAGACGGCGAGGTCACGCGCCGAATACCGCGCGCCTTCCTGCTGCTTGTAGCTGGGGTCGTGCTCCTCGTCGACCACCACGAGCTTCAGGCCCGGMATCGACGCGAACACCGCCATGCGCGTGCCCAGCACGATGCGCGCSGCGCCGCAGTGYGCCGCSAGCCAGCTCGCSAGGCGCTGCGGGTTSGTCATGCCGCTGTGCAGCGACACCACCGCGTCGTCGCCGAAGCGCGCCTTGAAGCGCGCTTCGAGCTGCGGCGTCAGGTTGATCTCGGGCACCATCACCAGCGCCTGCGCGCCGGGGTCGGCCGCGAGCAGGTCGGCCACGCAGCGCAGGTAGACCTCGGTCTTGCCGCTGCCGGTGCTGCCGACCAGGAGGAAGGTGCCGGCCTCGCCCGCCTCGATGCGGGCCAGCGCGGCCGTCTGCTCCGCGCTCAGCGCGACCGGGTGGGCGGCCTCGGCCGTCTCGGCCACCGGGCCGGCGGCCGTCTTGCGCTTGAGGCGGCGCGCCAGCTGCGTTCCGCTCAGGTCGCGCAGCTGCGGCGGCAGGGCGGCCAGGGCGATCTCGCCGATCGAGCGCTGGTAGTAGCGCGCGGCAAAGGCGACGAGGTCGCGCCAGGCCTCCCCGAGCGGGGCCAGCGCGTCCAGCGCGGCGCCCACGGGCTTCAGGGCCATGTCGGGCTCGGCATTTTCGAGCGAGACCGGCGGATTCCAGACCACGCCAAGCACCTCGCGCCGGCCCAGCGGCACCCGCACCAGCGTGCCGGGCACCAGGGCGGCGGGACTGGCATAGCTCAGCAGGTCGCCGAGCGCGGCATGCGCGGGCRTCTGCACCGCGATGTCGAGCCGCCAGGCCATCGCGGCGGGCACGCTCGCCGGTGCCGCGGCGGAGCCGGCCGCTGGCGTTGCTGCTGCTGTTTCGGAGACGGGGCTGACGGTGGGAATGGGTGTCCTTGTTGGCAAGGTTTGTTAATGCGACTTTGAACAAGATCGCTTAAGTCGTTGATTTTCCAGTGCCGACTTTGAACAAGATCGCTTAAGTCGTTGATTTTCCAGTGC
>NZ_JBFTPJ010001126.1:0-1677 GCF_056398445.1 Variovorax sp. 01T439_2 | reverse complement strand
GAACAACCCTCACCCCGGCTCTCTCCCCGAGGGGAGAGGGAGAAATCAGAAGAAGGCAGAGGAAGAGATTCCATGAGCATCGAAATCCGCAACATCAGCAAGCAGTTCGGCGACTTCCGCGCACTGAACAACGTGAACCTCGACGTCGAGTCGGGCGAGCTCGTCGCGCTGCTCGGTCCCTCGGGCTGCGGCAAGACCACGCTGCTGCGCATCATCGCGGGGCTGGAGACGGCCGACACCGGCAGCATTCTCTTTTCGGGCGAGGACACCACCGACGTGCATGTGCGCGAACGCCAGGTGGGCTTCGTGTTCCAGCACTACGCGCTGTTCCGCCACATGACGGTGTTCGAGAACGTCGCGTTCGGCCTGCGCGTGAAGCCGCGCAAGGAGCGCCCGAGCGACGCGCAGATCAGGCAGAAAGTGACCGACCTGCTCAAGCTGGTGCAGCTCGACTGGCTGGCCGACCGCTATCCTTCGCAGCTCTCGGGTGGCCAGCGGCAGCGCATCGCATTGGCGCGCGCGCTGGCGGTGGAACCCAAGGTGCTGTTGCTCGACGAACCCTTCGGCGCGCTCGACGCCAAGGTGCGCAAGGAACTGCGCCGCTGGCTGCGCCGGCTGCATGACGAGCTGCACGTCACCTCGATCTTCGTCACGCACGACCAGGAAGAAGCGCTCGAAGTGGCCGACCGCGTGGTGGTCATCAACAAGGGCCGCATCGAGCAGGTCGGCTCGCCGCAGGAGGTGTGGGACCAGCCCGCGAGCCCGTTCGTCTACGGCTTCCTGGGCGATGTGAACCTGTTCCACGGCCGGGCCGACAACGGCGCGGTGCAGCTCGACGGCATGCGCCTGGACTCGCCTGAACACAGCGGCGCGCGCGACGCCAAGGCCATGGCCTATGTGCGCCCGCACGACCTCACCGTGGAGCGCTACACCGCCGGCGCCACCGGCATCGTGGCCACCCTGTCGCGCGCCATCGTGGTCGGCCCGATCGCGCGGCTGGAACTTGAGCCCACCGAAACGAATCCAGATAATCCGGGCTCCGGAACCATCATCGAGGCGCAACTCCCTGCGCAACAGTTCCGTGAACTGGGCCTGCACGAGGGCGACACGGTCGTCGCCACGCCGCGCAAGGCCCGGGTGTTCGTAGAAGAAGATTGGGTTTCCCCTTGATCGATTGGTACTTCGGCGCGCCGCGCCGCGCGTATGGGCTGATCTGCCTGGCCTGCGTCCTGATGCTGGCCTTCGGGCTCTACCTGCAGCACGTGGTCGGCCTCGAGCCGTGCCCCATGTGCATCGTGCAGCGCTATGCGCTGGTGCTGGTGGCGCTCTTCACCGGCCTGGCCGGCGTGTTCAGGAGCCGCGGCCTGCAGGCCACGGGCGGTGTGCTGGCGCTGGTGGCAGCGGCCGGCGGCGCCTACACGGCGGCGGCTCAAAGCTGGCTCCAGTGGAACCCGCCCGAGGTCGTGACCTGCGGGCGCGACCTCTACGGAATGATCGAGACCTTTCCGCTCAAGCGGGCGCTGCCGATGATCTTCCGCGGCGGCGGCGACTGCTCGAAGGTCGACTGGTCGCTGTTCGGCCTGACGCTGGCGAACTGGTCGTTCATTGCCTTCGTGGTGCTGGCGGTCCTGCTGCTCGTGCTGCTTTTTCGCCGGCCCGCGGCGCGCTAGCTAGAGC
>NZ_JBFTPJ010001125.1:0-1684 GCF_056398445.1 Variovorax sp. 01T439_2 | reverse complement strand
CTTCATCCACTACACGCAGGGGTATTCCGATGCGCAGCGCCGGCACACCGTGCGCATGTCGGCCTTCAGCGCCTTCGTGGTGATTGCGGTCAGCGCGCTGATCGGGCTGCAGCTGCTGGCGTTCTTCGGCATCTCGATTGCCAGCTTCCAGGTGGGCGGCGGGCTGCTGCTGCTCATGAGTTCGCTCTCGATGCTCAACGCCAAGCCGGCCGAGAGCAAGACCAATGTCGAGGAGCTGCGGGCCACCGAAGTGAAGGCCTCGATGGGCGCATCGATCGCAGTGGTGCCGCTCACCATTCCGCTGCTCACCGGGCCGGCCACCATATCGACCGTGGTGATCTACGCCGACAAGACCCAGCACCTGTGGGAGCTCGGGCTCCTGGTGGGCTACGGCGTGGTGGTGGCGCTGGCCACCGCGCTGGCGTTTTCGCTGGCTCAGCCGATTGCGCGCGTGCTCGGCAAGACGGGCATCAACATCATGACGCGGCTCATGGGCCTGATCCTCGCGGCGCTCGCGGTCGAGGTCATGGCCGACGGCCTGGGCAAGCTGTTTCCGATCCTGCAGCGCGTGGGCTGACGCCCTTCAGCCCAGCATCTTCTCGATGATGCGCCAGTGCGCGGGCTCGACCGGCGTGATCGACAGCCGGTTGCCCTTGCGCAGCACGACGAGGTCCGCCAGCTCGGGCCTGGCGCGCAGCTCGGGCAGCGGCAGCAGCCGCGTCTTGCGCACGGCCTGCACGTCGACCAGCAGCCAGCGCGGATCGTCCTTCTTCGACGCCGGGTCGTAGTAGGGCGACTTGGGGTCGAACTGCGTCGGGTCGGGCTTGATGCCCGAGGCCACGCGCGCAATGCCCGCGATGCCGGGCTCGGGGCAGCTCGAGTGATAGAACAGCACGCCGTCGCCGACCTTCATGCCGTCGCGCATGAAGTTGCGTGCCTGATAGTTGCGCACGCCGGTCCACGCCACGGTGGCGTTGGGCGCGGCGAGCGCATCGTCGATCGAGACCTCGTCGGGCTCGGATTTCATCAACCAGTAATTGGGCATGGTCCCGTTATGGTGTCACATAGTCGGAAACCACGACCCATTCCCCGTCCTTGATCTGCGACAGGCGGGACTGATCGTTGCCCAGGCGCTTGGTGGCGGTGTAGCTGCTCTTCGGGCTGCCGAACATGTCGGGCTCGAAGGTCATGCTGTCCATGGCCTTGATGAAGCTGTCGGTCGTGAGGTTCGGGCCGGCCTTCTGCGCCGCCTTGATGAACGAATCGATGATGACGTAGCCGTACACCGAGAACACCGTCGGGTCTTCGTTGAACTTGGTCTTGTACTTGTTGGCCCAGAAGCGCAGCRGCTGCGACTGCTCGTCGGTGTAGGGGTTCTGCACCGTCATGGTGGCGTAGATGCCGTCCATCGCCTTGCCGCCGAGCTTGTGGATCAGGTCGGTGTAGGACGCGCTCGAACCCAGGAAGGTCGGGTTGAAGCCGGTCTTGCGCGCCTCGCCCACGGTGCCGATGGTCTCGCGGATGATGGTGCCGAGCACCACGAGGTCGCAATTGGCGGCCTTCATCTTGGCGACCTGCGAGCTGAAGTCGGTGGCGCCCCGCTTGAACGAGGTTTTTTCGGCCAGTTCCATGCCGGCGGTCTTCAGGCCCGCCTCGGCGCCGCGCTGCACCTCGAGCCCGAACT
>NZ_JBFTPJ010001124.1:0-1686 GCF_056398445.1 Variovorax sp. 01T439_2 | reverse complement strand
CGCTGATGCTGAGGAACTGCGCATCGAAGGCATCGGCCATCAGCCGCGCGATGGTCGTCTTGCCGGTGCCGGGCGGCCCCCAGAGGATGCACGAATGCGGCTGGCCCGATTCGAAGRCAATGCGCAGCGGCATGCCCGGCCCCAGCAGGTGCTGCTGGCCGATGACCTCGCCCAGCGTCTTCGGACGCAGGCGCTCGGCAAGGGGTTGATGCGAACTGGTGGCCAAACCTGCGGTGCTTCTGGTGGCTGCTATTGCTTGATGACGTCGGCGCCGGCGGGCGCCTTGAACTCGAACACGCTGGCAGGCAGTGCCGGATTCACCTCCACCTTGCTGAACTTGAGCACCGAGCGCTGCCCGAAGCTGTCGAGGATTTCGAGCGCCGCCAGCGCGTCGCCCTGGAAGCCGACCTGCACATTCTGCAGCTGGCCGTCCTTGTTCTTGGGCGTGGCCTTGACCCACTGCAGGCCGTCGCGCTCGGGCGCGGCCTCGAGCGTGAAGTCGGCCTGCAGCGCGCGCAGGTCGGGTGCCGCGGCAATCAGCGCGGCGGGCGTCGAGCCCAGCGCCTGCGACTGGGCGCGCTGCGTGACCTGGTTCAGGTCGGCGTCGTAGAGCCACAGCGTCTTGCCGTCGGCCACGATGCTCTGGGCGAAGGGCTTCTGGTAGTCGAACTTGAACTTGCCGGGCCGCTGGAATTCGAAGGTGCCGGTGGAGGTCTTGGTGCGGCCGGGCTGGCCTTCGCGCGGCGGCGCCGTCACGGTCTGGGTGAACTCGGCGCGGCCCGACTTGACCGTCTTCACGAAGGCCTCGAGGCTTTCAAGGCCGCCGGCCCAGGCGTTGGCGGAACACAGGAGGCCGATCAACAGCCAATGGCGAATTTTCAATTGAGGTTCCTCGGAAAAAGCGATGGCGTTGACAGGACCATACCCCGCTGCGCGTTGCGCCATGTGCGGGGCTTCATGAAGTTTTGCAACGTTATTGCAGCTTTTGCAAAGTGGCTGTCAGTGCGTAACGCCGGGGTCCGCAGGCATTGGCCGGCTATTCGGCGCGCGCCGGCACCAGGATCTCGCGCTGGCCGCTGCCGCTCATGGCGCTGACCAGGCCCGCCTTCTCCATGTCTTCCACCAGCCGCGCCGCGCGGTTGTAGCCGATCTTCAGGTGGCGCTGCACCAGCGAGATGCTGGCCTTGCGGTTCTTCAGCACCACTTCGACCGCCTGGTCGTACATCGGGTCCTTCTCGGCGTCGCCGCCCTCGCCCAGCAYGTCGCCGTCACCGTCGACCGTGCCGCCCTCGAGCACGCCTTCGATGTAGTCGGGCTCGCCCTGGCTCTTGAGGTAGGCCACCACGCGGTGCACTTCCTCGTCGCTCACGAAGGCGCCGTGCACGCGGATCGGAAGGCCCGTGCCGCTCGGCATGTAGAGCATGTCGCCCATGCCCAGCAGCGCCTCGGCGCCCATCTGGTCGAGGATGGTGCGGCTGTCGATCTTGCTCGACACCTGGAAGGCGATGCGCGTGGGAATGTTGGCCTTGATGAGGCCGGTGATCACGTCGACGCTGGGCCGCTGCGTGGCCAGGATCAGGTGGATGCCGGCGGCGCGCGCCTTCTGCGCAAGGCGGGCGATGAGCTCTTCGATCTTCTTGCCCACCACCATCATCAGGTCGGCGAGTTCGTCGATCACCACCTCGA
>NZ_JBFTPJ010001123.1:0-1687 GCF_056398445.1 Variovorax sp. 01T439_2 | reverse complement strand
CGGCAACATCGAGTCCAATACTGTTTTCTTGAAAAGGCATACGACCAGCGTATGGCAGCACCGGACTTCAGAACGCTCCGCTACTTCGTGGCCGTGGCCGAGGAACGCAGCGTGGGCAAGGCGGCACGTCGGCTCAACATGGCCCAGCCGCCGCTGTCGGTCCACATCAAGAACCTGGAGGCGGCGGTGGGCACGCCGCTGTTCCGCAGGGCGGCGCGCGGCATGGAGATCACCGACGCCGGCCATGCGCTCTTCCAGCGTGCCAAGGAGGCGCTGCTGCTTGCCAACGAAGGCTTCGACGCGGCACGGGCGATCGGCTCGGGCAGCAGGGGCCGGCTCACCGTCGGCACCATGGTCGTGCTGTCCTACCTGGTGCTTCCTCGCCTGGAAAACACGCTTCGGGCGAAGCTGCCGGACGTGGAGATCCAGTACGTGGAGCTGAACGCTGCCAACAACGTCTCGGCCCTCACTGATTCGCAGGTGTCGGTGGCGATCTGCATCCCGCCCATCGCCCACGCGGGCATTGCGGCCGAACGCATCGGAACCCAGCCGCTGATGCTGGCCGTGCGCGCGGATTCGCCGCTGGCCCGCATGTCCAGCATTCCGATGGAGCGGCTGTCAGGCATGCCCCTCATCGGGCTGCCCGTGCCCGATGGCGACGTCGACAAATCGCTCATTGCCTCGATGCTTCGGCGGCACGATGTCAGCATGCCGATCGCGCAGCGGGTCGAGACCATGGTGTCGGCGTTGGCGCTCGTCCTCGCAGGCAGGGGCGTGGCCATCCTGCCCGCCTGCGCCCGGATCGGCCGGCCTCCGGGCGTGGTGTTCCGCCCCTTGCGGAACGTCGATGCAAGGATGGACATCGCTGCCTGCTGGCGCAGCGATTGGCAGAGTCCGCTCATCGAACCCTTCCTGGCCTGCGCGCGCGCCTCTCTGCGGCAAGCTGCGTAGCGAAGCGGAGTGCCGGGAGGAAGCCGGGGCGGCAGCTGCATGCCTCGCTTCCGGCTCGCGCCGGCCTGGCTGCTAGATGTGAAACGCAGCCAGCACTCCCACCACAAGCCCCCCGGCCGCCACGCCGAACATCGCGCGCTCCAGCCATTTCTTCTTCGTCAGCAAGGCAATGGCGGCCAGCGCGATCGACACCTGCAGCACGGTCGTCGCCTGGGCCCAGCGATGGTGCTGGTGCATTTGCTCTTCCGACTGGGCGTCCCATTGGCTCGCCTCGGCTTCCAGCTTCTTCGCGGCGGCCTGGATGTCGGTCTTCTCCTGGTCGTAGCGCGCCACCTTGAGCTGCCAATCCTGCCTGCGAGCGTCGTCGGCCGCGGTGTCGCGCGCGAACTCGGCGAGCGCCTGCTTGGTGCTTTTCGACTGGAAGTAATTCCACTGGTTCGACGCCTCGGTCTTCTTGATCGCGGCGTTGTTCTTGTAGAGGCCGGCGTTGGCTTGCGTGGCCCCGCCCATGTACGAGAAGATCGCACCGACGGTGGCGATCACGGCGGTGCACACCGCGATCTTGCTCGTCATGCTCATGCCACCGGAAGGCGAGGCTGCTCCGCCGTCCGCATGGCCATGACTGTCGCCATGGCCGCTGCCGGATGCCGCGTGTTCAAGTTCGTGGTCGTGCGGGCCGTGCACGTGAAAGCCGTGTCCTGACATGGGATCCTTGCTGGAATATGGTTTCTCGGAG
>NZ_JBFTPJ010001122.1:0-1688 GCF_056398445.1 Variovorax sp. 01T439_2 | reverse complement strand
GGACCTGGCCGTGGGCTACGGCGGCTCTTCTTCGCGCTACGAAGAAGAAAAGCGCGTCGTCTTCCACAAGGACGTCGGCCCGCTGATCAGCATGGAAGAGATGAGCCGCTGCATCCACTGCACGCGCTGCGTCCGCTTCGGCCAGGAAGTGGCCGGCGTGATGGAGCTCGGCATGACCCAGCGCGGCGAGCACTCCGAGATCGAAACCTTCCTCGGCGATTCGGTCGACTCCGAACTGTCGGGCAACATGATCGACATCTGCCCGGTCGGCGCGCTCACGAGCAAGCCGTTCCGCTACAGCGCCCGCACCTGGGAACTGTCGCGCCGCAAGTCGGTGAGCCCGCACGATTCCACCGGTTCCAACCTGATCGTCCAGGTCAAGAACAACCGCGTGATGCGCGTGGTGCCGCTCGAGAACGAAGAAGTCAATGAGTGCTGGATCGCCGACCGCGACCGCTTCTCGTACGAAGCCCTCAACGGCCCCGAGCGCCTCACGCAGCCCATGCTCAAGCAGGGCGGCCAATGGCAGCAGGTCGACTGGCAGACCGCGCTCGAATACGTGGCCAATGGCCTCAAGCAGATCAAAGCCGACCACGGTGCGCAAAGCATCGGCACGCTGGTGAGCCCGCACAGCACGCTCGAAGAGCTGCAGCTGGCCGCCATGCTCACGCGTGAGCTCGGCAGCGACAACATCGACTATCGCCTCCGCAATGCCGAATTCACGGCCTTCGAAGGCGTGCGCTGGCTCGGCACCTCGATTGCATCGCTCACGCAACTGCAGCGCGCGCTGGTCGTCGGTTCGAACCTGCGCAAGGACCATCCGCTGTTCGCGCAGCGCATCCGCCAGGCCGTGCGCAAGGGCGCCGCGCTGTCGGTGATCACCTCGGCCGGCCTGATGGCCGACCGCGACGCGTGGGCCATCAGCGTGGCGCAGTCGACCATCGCCGAGGCCGGCCAGTGGGTCGAGGCACTCGCTGCCGTCGCTGCCGCCATCGGCAAGACCAACGGCGCGACCGCCCCGCTGGCACCCAGGAACGAGCCCGACGCCGCCGCACAAGCCATCGCGGCCTCGCTGCTCGGCGGCGAGCGCAAGGCCATCCTGCTCGGCAATGCCGCCGCCCACCATGCAGAGGCCAGCAGCCTGCTGGCCCTTGCCAACTGGATCGGCGCGCAGACCGGCGCCACCGTCGGCTACCTGACCGAAGCCGCCAACACCGTGGGCGCGCAGCTCGTCGGCGCGTTCCCGAAGAACGGCGGCCTCGATGCCGGCCGCATGCTGGCCGCGGGCGCCGCAGCCGCCGACGCCATCGGCAATGCCCAGATGGTCGTCACGCTGAGTCCCTTCAAGGCCAACCTCGAGTTCAGCGACGTGCTGCTGCCGATCGCGCCATTCACCGAGACCCCGGGCACCTTCGTCAATGCCGAAGGCCGCGTGCAGGGCTTCCATGCCGTCGTGAAGCCGCAAGGCGAGACGCGTCCGGCCTGGAAGGTGCTGCGCGTGCTGGCCAACCTGCTCGGCCTGCCGGGCTTCGCATTCGAATCGACGGCTGACGTGCTGCGCACCATCGGCGACAACGGCGCCGTGCCGGCCAACGCGCTGGACAACGCCACCGCCGCCAAGGCCGTCGCTTTGAGCGGCGCCGCTCCCGCGCCTGTGGTTGCGAGCATCTATCAACTCGACTCTATCG
>NZ_JBFTPJ010001121.1:0-1691 GCF_056398445.1 Variovorax sp. 01T439_2 | reverse complement strand
CATCGCGGGCGTGACGGCCGAGTCGAACGAGCGCGTGAGCAGCCTCATTGCACAGAAGGTGCTGGAGGCGCTGGAACCATGACGATGCTGAGTCTTGAGGAAGCGCGAAACGCGGTGGCCGCGGCCTTGCGCGCGGCTGGCGCGAACGAGGCGATGGCGGCAGCCGCCGCGCGCGCGCTGGTGCTGGCCGAGGCGCAGGGCCTGGGCTCGCACGGCCTCTCCCGCGTGGCCCAGTACGCCACGCACCTGCGCAATGGCCGAGTGAATGGCAATGCCATGCCGACGCTGCGCCGCCAGAAAGGCGCGGCCGCGCTGGTCGATGCGCACGAGGGCCTGGCCTTCGCCGCCTGCGAGATGGCTGTTGCCGAGGCCATCGGCCGCGCGCGCGACTTCGGCATTGCGATTGCAGGCGTCACGGACAGCCACCATTGCGGCGTGGTGGTCGACCATTTGCGGCCGGTGGCCGAGGCCGGCATGGCCGGGCTCGGCTTTGCCAACTCGCCGGCCGCGATGCCGACGGCCGGCGGGCGCCATCCCATCTTCGGGACCAATCCAGTCGCAGCGATTTTTCCGCGCCGCGGTGCGCTGCCGCTCGCCATCGACCTGAGCCTTTCGGAAGTGGCGCGCGGCAAGGTCATGGTGGCCGCGAAGCAGGGCAAGGCCATACCGATCGGCTGGGCCGTGGACCGCAACGGCCAGCCGACCACCGACGCACAGGCCGCGCTCGAAGGCTCGATGCTGCCCATTGGCGCGGCCACCAGCCCCAAGGGCGCGATGCTGGCGCTGGTGGTCGAGCTGCTGGTCACGGCGCTGATCGGTGCGCAGTTCGGCTTCGAAGCGTCGAGCTTCTTCGAGGACGCCGGCAACCGGCCGCGCATCGGCCAGGCCTTCATCGTCATCGACCCCGGCGCGCTCGCGGGCTCTGCGAGCTACCTCGACCGCGTCGAGGTGCTGGTGGGCGAGATGCTGCGCGACGACGGCGTACGCCTGCCCGGCGCTCGGCGCGAGGAACTGCGGCTGCGCGCCGAGGCCGAGGGCATCGAGGTGCCCGAGGCGCTGCTCGCGCAGTGGCGAAGCTAGGCGCCACGACCCCACACAACAACAGGAGACAACACGATGAAACGACGCGAATGGATGCAGGGGACCACCGCCCTGGCTGCGGCGGGATCGCTGGGCGCGCTCATGCCGATGCTGGCCCGCGCGCAGGGCGGCGACTACCCCAGACCGGACGCCACGCTGCGCTACGTGGTGCCCTTTCCGCCGGGCGGCCTGACGGACGTGATGGCGCGGCAGATCGGCCAGCAGTTGGGCGAGCGCTGGAAGGTCAACGTGCTGGTGGACAACCGGCCCGGCGGCAACGGGCAGATCGGCGCCGACCTGGTGGCCAAGGCGCCGCCCGACGGCAACACGCTGCTCGCGGTCACGCTGACGCACGCGGCCAATGTCACGCTGTTCCCGAAGTCGCCGTTCAGCTTCCAGAAGGACCTGCGGCCGGTGGCGCTGCTGGCCGGCAGCCCGATGCTGATCGTGGTGCCCGTGGCCAGCCCCATCCAGGACATGAAGGGCCTGGTCGCGGCGGCGAAGGAGCGCAAGCTCAACGCCGGCTCCAGCGGCAACGGTACGCCGCCCCACCTGACGCTCGCGCTCTTCAACGACCTCAACAAGTCCAACATCCAGCACGTGCCCTACAA
>NZ_JBFTPJ010001120.1:0-1691 GCF_056398445.1 Variovorax sp. 01T439_2 | reverse complement strand
CTTCCGGACCGGTCCTGTTTCCCGTCCCGTGGGCGCGCACGCCGGATACGAGCTTCCTCGTGCAGCCGGACGAGTTGCGCAGGCTTCTCGAGAACGCTGGATTCACGATTTCCGACTGGATGGACACGACCGAGGCAGCGCGCACGTGGTTTGTGTCCCTGGCCGAGAAGATCCGCAAGGAAGGCTTTCCGCCGCTTGGATTCCATCTGCTCCTCGGGGCCGACTTTCAGGCGATGGCACAAAATCAGGGGCGAAATCTCCAGGAAGGGCGGATAGTTCTTGGACAAGTTGTCGCAAGGAAATAGGCGGCGCCCAACAATGGAGCGCGGCCGCTGCGGCTACGCCGGCGCCGTGCCCTTGACGGCCCACGCGAGCGCGGCATAGGAGCGCGCGCCATCGGCTTCGCCGTCGAGGTAGGCCGCCTCGACCGCCTCGCGCAGCCTGGAGCGCGCATCCGCATCGAGCGTCGCGACGTATTCCGCGCCGGGCCCGTCCTTGCCCTCGAAGGGCGCCCAGTAGTCGGCGAACGAGGCAAACTCCATGCGGATGGCGAGCGTCGTTTCTTCCACGCCCTTGAACCCCGCGTCGCGCCAGGCCCGGGCCAGTTCACCGGGCCGCGTGAGGGGCCGCGTGTAGTTGCGGGCGCGGCGGGCGCCGGCCTCGGGGTCGAGCATGGCGGCGGTGTCGAAGAACATGCGGTTGGAGACCCAGCCGCCGCGCGCGTCCCACACCGCCGCACCGACCACCGCGCCGGGCCGGGCGACGCGGCGCATCTCGGCAATGGCCTTGCCCGGCTCCGGCACGAAGTGCAGCACCAGCAGCGAGAGCACGCGGTCGAAGCTTTGCGCCGGATACGGCAGCGAACAGGCATCGCCCACCTCGAAGACGATGCGCGCATCCTCGTTGTGGCGCCTGGCATGCTCGATGTAGGGCAGCGCGATGTCCACGCCCCGCATTTCGCCGGCGCCGGTGCGGCGGGCCACGGCGAAAGTCAGGTGGCCGGTGCCGCATCCGACGTCGAGGATGCGGTCGCCGTCCGCGGTGGCGACAAAGTCGAGGAAAGGCAGCGCAAGAAGGCGGCTCCAGCGGCCCATCAGCCGTTCATAGCCATCGCCGTCGGTGGCGACGAAGGTCGAGGACGTGGTGCTCATGGCAATCCCTCCGCACGGCCGGGCGCATGCAAGAGTGCCGTGCAGGCCGATGCTATGCCTCGGCCGATGGCTGCGTCAACGCCGGTGGGCCTGCCGGTTTTCTACAGCCCTTGCCTTGGCGCCTTTTGCAGCAGCTCCGCAAGCTGCGCCTTCCACCATGTTGCCTGGCCCGTGGTTCCGTGGCCGGTGGTCCGGTCGCTGGACGGGATCAGGTAGTAGCGGCCATTCTTCACGCGCTTCATTTCGCGTTCCATGATGCCGGTCTCAGGCGGGTTGCGCTCATCATCGGCCGCGTTGATGGCAAGCACGGCCGCCTGGATGCGCTCCAGCCCGGGGGACGGGTTGTAGTCGGCGGACGCCTCCCATTGGTAGAGGATGTCGTTTGCATCCGCAGTGAAGGGCGCACCCAGGCGCGTCTCCAGCAGCTTGTCGGCCTGGGCACGCGTCGGCGCGGCCTTGTACATCGCCAGGTTGCCGCCGCTGGTGGCGGTGGCGAAGAACACGGAGGCCAACTGGGCGCTGCGAGGCTGGGTGGTGTAG
>NZ_JBFTPJ010001119.1:0-1694 GCF_056398445.1 Variovorax sp. 01T439_2 | reverse complement strand
GTACCTGATCATTGCCTTGATCTTCGCGGGCCTCGACACGCTGGTGATGCTGGCCTACGCCTTCGTCGGCGCCCGCGCGATCCGGGTGCTGACGGCATCGGCCACGCGCTGGATCGACCGCGCCTGCGGCGGCATGCTGCTGGCACTGGCGGGCTCGCTCGCCTTCTACCGGCGCAGCGCGGCCTGACGCCTGCCGGCCGTCATGGCTGCCAGTAGCCGCTTCGGCAGGAACGGTAACACCTGTCACCGATAATCCCGGGCATGAATCCCCTGCTTTCCCGGTTGCAACCCTATCCCTTCGAGCGGCTGAAGCAACTGTTCGCGGGCGTCACGCCCAACCCCGAGTTCCCGGCCATCAGCCTGGGCATCGGCGAACCCAAGCACGCCACGCCAGGCTTCATCAAGGACGCTTTGAGCGCCAGCCTCGGCGCGCTGGCCGCCTACCCCGCGACGGCGGGCGACCTGACCCTGCGCACCGCCTTCACCGACTGGCTGAAAACCCGCTACAGCCTCGCCCTCGACCCGGCCACGCAGGTGCTGCCTGTCAATGGTTCGCGGGAAGCCCTGTTCTCGCTGGCGCAGACCGTGGTCGACCCCACCGCCTCGCCGCAGCCGGTGGTGATGTCGCCCAATCCGTTCTATCAGATCTACGAGGGCGCGGCCCTGCTCTCGGGCGCCGAGCCGTACTACGTGGCCAGTGTGCCCGCGCGCAATTTCGCCGTGGCCTGGGACAGCGTGCCCGAGGCCGTCTGGGCCCGCACGCAGTTGGTGTTCGTCTGCTCACCGGGCAACCCGACGGGTGCGGTGATGTCGCTGGACGAATGGAAAAGGCTCTTCGACCTGTCGGACCGCCACGGCTTCGTGATTGCCGCCGACGAGTGCTACAGCGAGATCTATTTCCGTGACGAGCCCCCGCTCAGCGGACTCGAGGCCTCGGTGACGCTCGGGCGGCCCGATTTCCGGAACCTGATTGCGCTGACCTCGCTGTCCAAGCGCAGCAACGTGCCCGGCCTGCGCAGCGGCTTCGTGGCGGGCGACGCGGCCATCATCAAGAAGTTCCTGCTCTACCGCACCTACCACGGCAGCGCCATGAGCGGCGCCGTGGCCGCGGCCAGCATCGCGGCCTGGGGCGACGAGTCCCATGTGGTGGACAACCGCGCCCAGTACCGCGCCAAGTTCGCGGCCGTCACACCGCTGCTCGAACCCGTGCTCGACGTGCGCCTGCCCGACGCCAGTTTCTATCTCTGGGCCGGCATTCCCCAAGTGTGGGCTGGCGACGACGAAGCCTTCGCCCGCGCGCTCTACGCTCAATACAATGTGACGGTTCTGCCGGGGAGCTATCTGGCGCGAGAGACCGCCCACGGCGCCAACCCTGGCCGCGGCCGCATCCGCATGGCACTGGTCGCCGAAACAACCGAATGCGTGGAGGCCGCCCAGCGCATCGTCCGCTTCTGCAGGGACGCCCGCCGCTGATCCGCTTTTCCGCCCGCACCCATTTTTCACACGAGACTTTCTCCATGACCCAGCAACTGCAACAAATCATCGACGCCGCGTGGGAAGACCGCRCCAACATCTCGTCCAGCGCCGCCCCTGCCGAAGTGCGCGATGCCGTCGAGCACGTGATTTCCGAGCTCAACAACGGCAAGCTGCGCGTTGCCACGCGCGAAAGCGTGGGCCAGTGGACCGTGCACCAG
>NZ_JBFTPJ010001118.1:0-1702 GCF_056398445.1 Variovorax sp. 01T439_2 | reverse complement strand
GATGGCAGGAGCGCTCCAGGGCGCGGGTTCGGTGTCCTCGGCTTCGTCGAGCAGCAGCAGCGCACGGGAGGCGGGCACCAGGTGGCGCAGCGCCGAGGTGCTGACCACCTGCCGCGCGTTCGCCTGCTCGAGCATGAAGGCGATGCGCTCGGGCGGGAAATCCGTCGGCACCGGCACATAGGCCGCGCCGGCCTTGAGCACGCCCAGTTGCGCCACCACGGCCTCGATCGACCTGTCGAGCACCAGCCCCACGTTGTCGCCCGCACGCACGCCCAGGTGCTGCAGGCGCTGCGCGAGCTGGCTGGACTGGCGCTCCAGTTCGCCGTAGCTCATCTGCGCATCGCCTTGCGCGAGCGCCATGGCATCGGGCGCGGCCGCGGCCTGGCGCGCGAACAGGCCCACCACGGTGAGGCTCGGGTCAAGGGGAGCGGGGGGCGTGTTCCAGTCGGCGAGCTGGCGCGCGCGGTCGGCGGCGGGCAGGGTGCGGATCTCGCGGAGCGGGCATTCGGGCCGCTCGAGCAGATCGGCGGCGGTGTCGGCAATGGCTGCCAGCAGCTGCTGCACCGATGCCGCGTCCAGCAGGCTTGCCGCGGCACTGGCGTGAAGGCGCGGCGTATCCGATGCGGTGGTGCTCAGCCAGAGGAGGAGGGGGGCCTGGACGCCGTCGACGCCGGGGTCGCAGCCCAGCCAGAGAACTTTCGGCGATGGCTCCAGCGAGCCTGCCGAGCCCGCGGTAGCCGCCTGGCGCCGTTCCTGGTCGAGCGAGGCCAGCCAGGTGCGGGCCGATTCGGACGGATCCGGCTGCTGTTCGCCGAGCCAGCGCGCCTGGAGCAGGAGCCACGCCGCCGCAAAGGGGGTGTCGGGCAGCTGGCCGGTGGCGTCGAGCCATTGCGTCCAGCGCAGCGTGCCCTGCTCCCCGAGCGCCACCGAGTCCTGGATCCGTTCGTCCGGCCTGTCCGAATTGAGGCGCGAAACGAACAGATCATCCAACGAAAGTCGGGGGGGCGCGGATGGCGCCGGATCGGCTATTTGAATTTTCATAGAAAAAACGGAAGAAAGAATGCATGCAATAGATGGGATTCATGAATTGGCAATTGGCCAATAAAAATTCATTAGTACGTTAGTTTCTATTTCGAGGCAATCCTAGAGGCTTTGTCTGGCGCGGTGTTGATCAAAGTTTGTCAGGTTACATTCTCGAATCATTCGTTACATACTCGTACTACCTCATATCGCTCGAACAGGGTAACCAGCGCCCATTTCGGGCGCCTTTCCCCGATTCCGCCCGAACTGAGGAGCAGGCGTTTTCACGGAAGGCATTGGCCCAGGGAACTCACTGTAGGAATTGCGCCGCTGCCGCGCATGAGCAATGCGCCCCCTCCAGAGGGAGACAAGCGCCCCCGGCCGCACTGCTTGCGACCATGACAAAGCGCCTGYCGAAAACATGGCAAACCGCTGCTGCGCAAGCCGAATACATCTGCAAAATGGGGAGGCGGGGTAGAGGCGAGACAGGGGAGTGCCGGCAGCCCGGCATCACCTGCGCCAGATGCCGCAGCCGGTCTGCCGGGAGCAGATTGGGTGGGGCCGCGAAGCGCAATGGATGTAATCGCTACCCGCGCGGGGCAAGGTAGCCATTAATTGACTTGGCTTCGGGTGAATATGAAGATATTCCCCGAGGGGGCGCCGCAGTTGTGTAACTCCAGGG
>NZ_JBFTPJ010001117.1:0-1712 GCF_056398445.1 Variovorax sp. 01T439_2 | reverse complement strand
CGTGCAGGTCGGTCCGGCCTGCACCCAGATGCTGGCCTGGTTCGGCGCCGACGTGATCAAGGTCGAGCGCCCGGGCGCCGGCGACGTCACCCGCAGCCAGCTGCGCGACATTCCGAACGTCGACGCGCTGTACTTCACCATGCTCAACAGCAACAAGCGCTCGATCACGCTGGACACGAAGAAGCCCGAAGGCAAGGCCGTGCTGGAAAAGCTGATCCGCGAATCCGACGTGCTGGTGGAGAACTTCGGCCCCGGCGCGCTGGACCGCATGGGCTTCACCTGGGCGCGCATCCAGGAGCTGAACCCCAAGATGATCGTCGCCTCGGTCAAGGGCTTCAGCGACGGCCACCACTACGAGGACCTGAAGGTCTACGAGAACGTGGCGCAGTGCGCCGGCGGCGCCGCCTCCACCACCGGCTGGTGGAAGGGCGAGAACTCGGTGCCGACGATCTCGGCCGCCGCGCTGGGCGACTCCAACACCGGCATGCACCTGGCCATCGGCATCCTGACGGCCATTATCGGCCGCCAGCAGACCGGCAAGGGCCAGAAGGTGGCCTGCTCGATGCAGGACGCCGTGCTCAACCTGTGCCGCGTGAAGATGCGCGACCAGCAGCGCCTGGACAACGTGGGCTACCTGGAGGAATACCCGCAGTACCCGCACGAGATGGACGCCTTCAAGGACAAGGTGGTGCCGCGCGGCGGCAACGCCGGCGGCGGCGGCCAGCCGGGCTGGATCCTGAAGTGCAAGGGCTGGCAGACCGACCCCAACGCCTACATCTACTTCACGGTGCAGGGCCACGCCTGGGACCCGATCTGCGACGCGCTCGGCAAGCCCGAGTGGAAGACCGACCCTGACTACATGACCCCCAAGGCCCGCCAGCCGCACATCGACCAGATCTTCGCCACCATCGAGGACTTCATCAAGGACAAGACCAAGTTCGAGGCGGTGGACATCTTCCGCAAGCACGACATTCCCTGCGCCCCGGTGCTGTCGATGAAGGAACTGCTGCACGACGAGTCGCTGCGCAAGAGCGGCTCCATCGTCGAAGTGCCGCACAAGGAGCGCGGCAGCTACTGGACCATCGGCAGCCCGATCAAGTTCTCGGACCTCAAGCCCGAGGTCACTGCCTCGCCGCTGCTGGGCGAGCACACCGAAGAGGTGCTGGCGGAGCTTGGCTACACCCAGGCACAGATCGACAACCTGAAAGAATCGAAGGCCGTCTAGCGGACCACCCCGGCTCGCCGCTTCACGAGACGCGGGCGAGCCGGGAAATGACATGAAGCGCCAGAGGAAAACATGCAAGCGAACGTTGATTTCAAGCAGCTCGTCGAAGGCGCCGGCGACGCGATCATGGTGTGCGATGCGCAAGGGGCGATCACGTTCTGGAACCGCGCGGCCGAGCGCATCTTCGGCTTCACCGAAGCCGAGGCGCTGGGCCAGTCGCTCGACATGATCATTCCCCAGCGGCAGCGCCAGCGGCACTGGGACGGCTACCACAAGACCATGGAAACCGGCATCACCAAGTACGGTGCCGACCTGCTGCGCGTGCCGGCGCTGCACAAGGACGGGCACACGCTGTCGATCGCCTTCACGGTGTCGATGCTGTTCTCGCAGAGTCGTGAAGTCACGGGCATCGTCGCCATCGTGCGCGACGAAACCACCCGCTTCGCCGAAGAGCGTAAATTGCGCGCTCGTCTGCAAGAAGCAGAGG
>NZ_JBFTPJ010001116.1:0-1713 GCF_056398445.1 Variovorax sp. 01T439_2 | reverse complement strand
GGCCGTGGCCGCATCGCAGTCGCGGATCACGATGAAGGCGTGGTTGCGCAGCTTGCCCTTGGTGGAGCCGGGCGGAACGACGACGTCCGACTTGTACGAGTAGCCGCCGATGTCCATGCGCTGCTTGCCGTCTTCGTAGGTGCGCTTGGACTCTCCCTCGATCGGCGAGCCCTTGCTCTCGATCATCATCGCGAAGTCGTTGCCCGATTCGCCCGACAGGTAGTCGAGCAGGCGCAGGGCCTCGTCGGGGTCCAGTTTTCCATCGTAGGTCCAGCTCATGTCGATCTCCTGAAAAAAATCCGGTGGTCTGTCGTTACCTGGCGGACAAGGCTTCGCCCGCCCAATGCACCATCGCGGCAAAGCTCTGCCGCTCGCTGTCTTGCTGCAGGGCGCCGCGCACCCGCACCTGGGCCACCCCGTCGGCCGTGCCGGCGCCGAACAGGCGCGGCGCGCTGTAGGGCGTTGCCGGCGCGGCCAGCACCAGCAGCCGGCCGCCTTCGGCGTTGAACCAGGGCAATTCGAAGCGCTTGACGGCGGGCGCGTCGCGCGTGCCGCGCTTGAAGCGGTTGGTCTCGCCCGGGTCCCCGGGGTAGACCTGGCGTGCACCGCCCTGCGGGTCGATGCCGACGACGACAAGGTCCACCGAGCGCCCGGTGGCATTGCGCACATTGAGCACGGCGCGCTCGCCGGCACGCAGCGGCAGCAGCCCGGCGCCGGCCTGGCGGGCCGGGCCGCTGCGCACCAGGCGGTCGCCGTTCCACACTTCGAACAGTGCGTCGAAGCCCTCGAAGTCCGCATCCCTGGCAATGCTGTAGAGCTGGTTGAGCCATTTGAGCCGGGCCAGCATTTCAAGATGCCGGCGGGCCGCCGCGGCATCGGCCGGCACAGGCCTGGCGCCGGCGCCGAGCGCGGGCGAGAGCACGTCGAGCCGGGAGGCGCTCCAGTGCACGTCGGCACCGTCCGCCGCGGCCACGGCGACGACCGAGGCGGGGTAGTCGAGGCTCAGCCCGGGCGGCAGGCCCTGCTCCGCGCGCACGCGCAGCGCGACCGACGCCGGTTCGCCGAGCGGCGTGATGTTCCAGAGCGCGGCGCCGGACAGCTCGCGCAGCGCGGGCGGCACCGCCATGCGCGCCTTGTCGGTGTAGGCCTGCAGCAGCAGGCCCTCGGCGCTGCGCACCGTGCCGTCTTCCATCGTGGCCAGCACGCGCAGCGGCTGCTGCGCCACCAGCCCGTCGAGCTGGCCGGCCTGCAGGACCAGCGCGTCGCCGGAGCGCTGTGCGCGCCACACCGGCCGCGTCGAAACCGGCTGCGCGCGGTTGGCGAAGATCGGCGCATCGAGATTGCCCTCGGCCACCGGCGATGGCAGCTCGCGCGTGGGAAAGCGCTGCGCGAGTTCGTCGATCACCGGCGGATAGGCCGCGAGCACGCCGTCGAACAGCTCGCGCCAGGTGGCGGGCCGGCGCGAGAGCGCCTCCACCACGGCCCAGGTCAGGAGGCCCTGCGGGCGCGCATTGCGGCTCTTGCGCGGCAGCCGCAGCTCGGGCGTGATCTGGTGGCTCTCGGAAGCGAAGAGCGCGACATAGCGCGCGCGCGGCACCGGCTCGGCTGCGGCGGGCCGCGCCACGGGAGCGCGCGCCGCCGGAGCGGGCGCCCCGAGCAGCTGTCCGATGCGCAGGCCGCGCCAGCGCACCTCGTCGTCGGCCGGCCCATCGG
>NZ_JBFTPJ010001115.1:0-1713 GCF_056398445.1 Variovorax sp. 01T439_2 | reverse complement strand
CCGGCGTCCCTTGGAAACGCTGGCTGCACTCAAGCGATTCGATCACCTCACGCCCGACGCTTTGCGTGAGCCACCTGGTTCTCCGAAATTCCTCATGAGCCAATCGGAAGGTGAGGCCGCGGCGAAAACAGCGTTGGACGGCATGATGAAGACGCTGAACGCACAGGAACTACAGGTCGAGCGACGAGGGATTCATGCGATTTTGCTGAAGACCATGCATTTGCGATGGCAGAAGCGCGCGAGCCCGCTTGATTCCCTGGTAGAGATTGTTCAATTCAGCCTTGAGGTCCTCGGGAAGTTGGCCAAGCTGGAAATCTATCTGGCGTGGAAGTTCTTGGGATGCGCCGGCACCGTACCCAAGTTCTTCGCGCCCGTACTCAATCCCGGCGCGAATGCTCTGAAAGCGCTCAAGGGAATGTCCTGGGATGTGGCGATGTTTCGGGCGGCTGAAAAATTCGCAGCGATGCAACGCCACGACGGACACATCAAAGCCGACTTCTTCGTCCCGCTCGTCGCTTCATTCGATGAGAAATTCAAGCAGCTCGTGCAGGCGTGCCCACTCAGGGCGATTGTGATGAGTCCAGCCACCGATTTTGTCAACATGATCTTCCGCGATCAGATGCCGTTCGAGCTTGCGCTTCGTGACGTGTTGGAAGGCCCAATCGCCGCGACGTTGAATGATCCACGGGCACAGTCGATGAGACAGGCCTCCGCATTGAGTGCACAACGAATCGAGACCGCTATTGCAAAGCTTGAAGACGCGGTTCGCGATGCATGCACGCAGGCTTCGTCATCGATCGGTAACTAATCGTGATCGAAGCGGCAAACATCCACGTTCAAATCGCTGGCTTGGCGAAATTCGTGATGTATGTCACGAATCCAGACCGCTTTTTCGAGACGCCCGTTCCAGGCAGCCCCCGTTTTTCCACCGCCCCGACCCCCTGCCCATTCCGCAGGCAACCTAGTGCCAACCCCCGCCAATGCTGGCTCCGGCGTCCCCGGTCCTCAGACAACCCACAGAGTTGTGCACAGAAAAAAGGAACAAGTCATCAATTTGACTTGAGCGGCCGCTTCATCCCGCTTTGCGAAAAGTCAGGTTGATGCGCCGGCTGCCCAGCAGCGTGTGCGGCCGGTCTTCGAGCGGCAGCACGCCGTGGTAGCGCAGCCGGTCGGGCCCGCCCCACACCACCACGTCGCCGTGCACCAGCGGAATGCGCGCGGCCTTGTCGCTGCGGGCGAGTCCGCCGAAGAGAAAGATGGCCGGCATCCCGAGCGACACCGAGACGATGGGCGCGCCGTAGTCGCGCTCGTCCTTGTCCTGGTGCAACGACAGGCGCGTGYCGGGCTCGTAGCGGTTCACCAGGCAGGCGTCGGGCTCGAAGCCCGCAAACCCGGCCTCGGCGGCCGACGCCTCGGCCAGGCGCGCAAAGGTCGCCGGCATGGCGGGCCAGGGCTGGCCGGTTTCGGGATCGTGCTCGCCATAGCGGTAGCCGTGCCGGTCCGAGATCCAGCCGAGCCGGCCGCAGTTGGTCATGGCGACCGRCATCGTGAAGCCGCCGGGGGTCACGAGGTGGCGGAAGGCGGCGCGCTGCTCGACCTCGTGCAGGCCGGACAGCAGTTCGTCGACATAAGGCAGCGCAAACCTGCGCAGGACCCCCGATGGCCACCCCAAACTGCTCCACTTATGGCCGGTCAAACTGCTCCAGGCAGGAC
>NZ_JBFTPJ010001114.1:0-1714 GCF_056398445.1 Variovorax sp. 01T439_2 | reverse complement strand
GCGAGGTACCGGCTCTTGCGCTCGTGGAAGCCGATCAGCACCGTGCCCTTCTTGACCACATGGCGCACCGAGAGCCGAGCGCGATAGCGGTAGTGCCAGGCCGGCCCTTCCAGCGGCCGAAGCACGTTGTCGGGCCGCACCTTGCCGAGGTGCCACAGGTTGTCCTCGAGGGCGCGCTGCTTCACCGCAACCTGCGCCGCCTCGTCCAGGTGCTGCATCTTGCAGCCGCCGCAGGCACCGGTGTGCAAGCCGAAATGCGGGCAGCCGGGCCGCACCCGCTGCGAGGATTCGCGCCGGATGGCCGTGACCGTGCCCTGCTCCCAGTTGTTCTTGCGGCGATGAACGTTGAACTGCACTTCCTCGAAAGGCAGGGCCCCTTCGATGAACACGACCATGCCTTCGGCGTTGTGCGCCACGCCTTGCGCGTCGAGGTCGAGCGACTCGACCTTGAGCCATTCGCCCGCCGCGGTGGCCGGGGTTTTCGCGGGGACTTTCTTTTCTTCGATGGATTCCGTCATCCCCCGATTGTCTCAGCGCCGGCCCTGCCCCTCCGCAGCCGCGGCAAGCCGCCGCTAGAACAAGGCGTCGCGCCCCACGCCCGAGCGGATCAGCTGGCGCCGCATCTTGGCCAGCGCCTCGTTCTGGATCTGCCTCACGCGCTCGCGCGTCAGCCCGAGGCGCACGCTCAGCACCTCGAGCGTCTCGGGCTCGCGGTCGTGCAGGCCATAGCGGCCCTCCAGCACCTCGCGCTCGCGAGCATCCAGTGCGTGGACCCATTGATCGAGCAGGCGCGCGACCTCGTGGGTGTGCGTGACGTCGGTCGGGTCGCCCTGCTCGTCCTCCGACGCCACGGTGTCGGCCAGGGTGAAGCCTTCGTCTCCGTGCGCGTCGCCGGCATCGAGCGAGCGCGGCGCCTCGGCCAGCGCCAGCAGTTCCGCGACCGCCTGCACCTCCAGTCCCAGAAATGCGGCGACGTCCTCCACGCGCACGCCGTCGGGCCGATGCGCCAGGAACTCGGCATCGCCTTCGAGCGTGCGGCGGGCCCGCAGCACCTGCTGCAGCTCGCGCACCACATGCACCGGCAGGCGGATCGCACGCGCCTGGGTCAGTACGGCGCGCTCGACCGACTGGCGGATCCACCAGGTTGCATAGGTGGAAAAGCGAAAGCCCCGTTCGGGCTCGAACTTGGTGATGGCGTGCATCAGGCCGAGATTGCCTTCCTCGATGAGATCGGAAAGCGGTACGCCCCGGCCCAGATAGGCCTTGGCGATGTTCACAACCAGCCTCAGGTTGTGCTCGATCATCGATTGCCGCGCGGCAAAGTCGCCGGCGCGCGCGGCGCATGCGGCCTGGTATTCCTCTTCGGGCGTGAAGAGTTCGGTACGCCGCACCTGGCGCAGGTAGATTGTCAGGGCATCGGCGCCCTCGCCGCCGGGCAAATCGGTTGTTGCGGCAATCAGGTCTGCAGCAGGTGCCGCAGGCGAGCCCTGCGAGCCGCTCTCTACGGCCCTGCCCCGGCCCACCGGCCGACGCACGGGCAGTGCGCGACGGGGGCTGGAAGCGGCCATGGCATCACCGGCTCGGCAAGTAGCGCGCCGGGTCGACGGGCTTGCCCTGGCGGCGGATTTCGAAATGCAGCTTGACGCGGTCGGCGTCGCTGTTGCCCATCTCGGCGATCTTCTGGCCCTTTTGCACCGACTGGTCTTCCTTCACG
>NZ_JBFTPJ010001113.1:0-1717 GCF_056398445.1 Variovorax sp. 01T439_2 | reverse complement strand
ACCTCGGCGAGATCGCGGCCCGCAGGCTGGTGTCCCCGCTCGACGACGTCGGCATCCGCTACGTGGAGGGCCCGCGGCGCTATACCTCGGCCGACGTGGCAAGGGCGTTCTCGGAGGCGCTCGGCCGGCCGGTGGAGCTGGACGTCACGCCGCGCGGCAAGTGGAAGGCAGCGTTCCGCGGCCTCGGCTTTTCCGAAGCTGCCGCGGACTCGTATGCGCGGATGACCGCGGTGAGCGTCGACAGCGGCTTCGAGATGCCAGGCGACGCGCTGCGCGGCTCGACGACGCTCGAGGCCTACATCCGCGGCCTGGTGGCGCGAGCCTGACGGTGCCGCGCCACCCACCCATGTTCAGGCAGCGAGCACCTGCAGGTTGCCGACACCGGGCAGCACGCGCAGCGTGGCTGCGGTCCTCACCGAATAGTCGCGGCTCAGCACCGTGCTGATCTCGATATAGTCGCAGCGCGCTTCGGCCGGCGTGAGGGTCAGCACGGCATAGCCGCGCTTGCTGGTCTCGGCGTAGCGCAGGTCGTCGACCATGCGCCGGAAGCCGTCGGCCAGCAGGTCATTGGCAATCAGCGGCAGCGCCCGCTCGAAGCCGGGCGACGACACCGAGGAAGTTCCGAATTCCACGCCGACCCGCTGCCCGGAGTTGTCGGTGAGGTTCCCGGCCCATGAGTTGTGCGTGTCGCCGGCCAGCGAGATCAGGTTCTTGCCCTGGTTGCGCGCCATGGCAAGCACCGCATCGCGCGCGGCCGGGTAGCCGTCCCACGCGTCCAGGTTGTAGGGCACCTTCTGCTGCGTGATCAGCGCGCGCTGGGTGTCGCTGCGCGCGGAATCCGGAAGCGCCTGCGCCGCCAGGTAGGCGGTCAGCGTCTCGAGGCTGAAGTCGGTCGCAATGCTCAAGGGAATGGTCATGCGCATCATGAGCACCTGCTGGCCGAGCACCTGCCAGGTGCAGGGCGATGCGGCCATGCGCTGCGACAGCCAGTCCACCTGCGGCTGGCCCATCAGCTGCCGCGTGGCCGCCGAAGCCTCGCCGGCCAGGTACTGCGAGAGCGTGACCTGCTTGTCGCGRCCGATCAGCCGGGTGTCGAGCATGTGCATCGAAGCCAGCGTGCCGAAGTCGAAGGAGCGGTAGATCCGCAGCGGGTTCGCCGGGTCGGGCAGCCGCGTCGGCATCCACTCGTGGTAGGCCTGCACGGCGGCCGCGCGCCGGGCCGCAAAGCTGCCCTCGGTTGCTTCGTCGTGGTTCTCGGCGCCGCCGGACCATGCGCCGTTGGCCAGGTCATGGTCGTCCCACACCGCGATCATGGGCAGCCGCGCATSCAGGGCGCGCAGGTCGCCGTCGGTGCGGTACTGCGCATGGCGCAGGCGGTAGTCGGCGAGCGTCAGGATCTCGTGGTCGGGGTTCGATGTGCGGTCGATCGCAATGGCCAGCTGCGACGCATAGCCCACCACCCCGTACTCGTAGATGTAGTCGCCCAGGTGCAGCACCACGTCGATGTCGGTGCGCTTTGCAATGTCGGCATAGACGTTGAAGTAGCCGCTCGGGAAGTTGGAGCAGGACACCACCGCCAGCCTGGCCTGCGATACGCCGCCCACCGGCAGCGTGCGGGTGCGGCCGATGGGCGAATGGTCGTTGCCCATCAGGAAGCGATAGAAATAGGTGCTGGCCGGCTGGAGCCCCATGGCGTCCACCTCCATGGCGTCCACCT
>NZ_JBFTPJ010001112.1:0-1719 GCF_056398445.1 Variovorax sp. 01T439_2 | reverse complement strand
CACTTGGCCTTGCGTTCGTCGGCAGGGACGCGTTTCACCTCGGCAAAGTTGAGGCGCGCCTGGGCCCGCTGCTGATTGCTCAGGGCGGCCCATTCGATCATTCGGCTGTGCAGGGTGGCTTGGTCATCGGCCGACATGTTCGCGTAGTTGCGTGACAGTGCCAGCCATTTGCGCTTGTGCCCCGGGTTCAGGGCGTGCCAGTGCGGCGCGAGCGGCCGCAGCGCCTGCTGCTGCTTCGCGCTGAGTTCGCTCCAGTACGGCCGGGTGGCCGGGGCGGTTTTCGAGGCGGATGGCGGYGAACCCGCCGCCTGTGCGCCGCTGCCGGCGGATTTGAGCGGCTGCTCCGAATGCGTCTGGGCGCTGGCGAGCGTCAGGCCGAACAACGCAGCGGCAAGGACACCCGCCCAAATGACAGCGCCCGACGTTGGCGGGCGCAGCGGGCGAGGCGTATCGGTGCGGGAAACGGGAGGGCGTCGCATTCGTTCAACAGAGAAATGACTCAGTCGGAAGCGCCATCCGCCTTGACCTTGAGAAACTGGGCAAAACCAGGGTCGGTGTAGGCGGCAGGGGGAAGATCGTCCGTCAGCAGGGCGGAATCGACTTCGGCCAATTCGCTCGCCCGGTCCTCGTCCTGCATCACGCTGATGGTGATCAGCCCTGCAGCCAGTGCAAGCAGGGGCACCACCGAGCCGATGCGGGTCCACCAGCCGCCGCCCATCGTTGCCACATGGCCGGACTGCATGACCGTCGAGGCTGCCCGCAGCTGGGGTGCCTGCTTGCGCATGGCGACGGCTTGCGCGCGCGCGACCCGCAGCCGCTCGCCGATGTCGTGCGGCAGCTCCTGGTTGCCCTCGGACAGCCGCGCAGCGATGCGCCGGCCGAATTGATCCTCGGCAGCAAAAGAAGAGGTTGGAACCTTAGTGTTCATAGCGAAATTCCCTTGGCTTTGAGCGCCTTGCTCAGGGCGTGCACGGCCCGCGAACAATGGGTTTTGACGCTGCCTTCGGAGCAGCCCATTGCAGCGGCCGTCTCCGCCACATCCATTTCTTCCCAGTAACGCATCAGGAAAGCCTCGCGTTGACGACCTGGCAAAGCCGCGATCTGTTCTTCGATCTCGTGGAAGATCTGGGCGCGGCGGGTCGTGTCCTCGGCACTCTCCGTTTCTCTGGAGTCGGTTGGCGAGACGAAGTTCTCCAGCAGATCGAAATCTCCGTCGTCTCCGGCAGATTCGAAGTCGCCGAGGTTGGAGAACAGGGCGCGGCGGGTCTTCTGACGGCGGAACCAGTCGAGGGTGCAATTCGAAAGAATGCGCTGGAACAGCATCGGCAGCTCTTCCGGCGGCTTGTCGCCGTAGTGCTGCGCCAGCTTCATCATGCTGTCCTGCACGATGTCGAGCGCGGCTTCCTCGTCCCGCACGTGGTAGACCGAGCGCTTGAAAGCGCGCCGTTCGACGCTCTTCAGAAAGTCGGAAAGTTCTTGTTCAGTGGCCAAGCGAGAGGGGGCGCCGGGGGGCGCCGCGTGGGGAATGGATGTCGGGAAGCGCTTATGTTTTTCTGCCGCGGATTATGCCCCGGTGCCTTTTCACCGGGTTTTTTGCGCGGCGGCTGGCTCATCAATGTCATAATCCGCGCTGCAAGTCAAAAGGCAAACGGGTCAAGGTCCGGCGGAACATCAGTCCGCTCATGGCTTTGGCCTCAAGTCCTGGCGCGGCCCCACAAG
>NZ_JBFTPJ010001111.1:0-1721 GCF_056398445.1 Variovorax sp. 01T439_2 | reverse complement strand
ATCATCCGGGTGTTCCTGAACAACCTCGACCAGCCGATCAACATCACCAATGGGCCGAAGGGCATCACCGCCATCGACTCCATCAAGTTCTGGGGGCTCGACCTCGGCAAGGCATGGAAGTTCGACGGCTTCTCGATCTCGTCGGTCACGCTCTAYTACTACCTGTTCCTTGCGCTGGTGGTKGCCACSATCATCATCTCGCACCGCYTGCAGATGTCGCGCATCGGSCGCGCCTGGATGGCSATCCGCGARGAYGAGATCGCCGCCAAGGCCATGGGCATCAACACCCGCAACATGAAGCTCCTGGCCTTCGGCATGGGCGCCAGCTTCGGCGGCGTGTCTGGCGCCATGTTCGCGGCCTTCCAGGGCTTCGTCTCGCCCGAGTCGTTCAGCCTCATGGAGTCGGTGATGATCGTCGCCATGGTCGTGCTGGGCGGCATCGGCCACCTGCCGGGTGTGATCCTGGGCGCCGTGCTGCTGGCCGCCTTGCCCGAGGTGCTGCGCTACGTCGCCGGGCCGCTGCAAGCCATGACCGACGGCCGCCTCGACGCGTCCATCCTGCGCCAGCTGTTCATTGCGCTGGCCATGATCATCATCATGCTGGTGCGCCCGCGCGGCCTCTGGCCTTCGCCCGAACATGGCAAGACCTTGCAGCGCAAGGGCGCCGCAGCCGGCGCGCCGGTTGCGCCCGGTTCGCTCCAGACCCATGCGCCAGGCATCGAGACGCCAGCCGACGAACTGCCGGGTGCAGCGTCGCGTCCCATGTCGATCAATCCGTGAGCCGAAGGAAAAAATCAACATGACGACAGACACCATCCTCGACGTCCGCGGAATTTCCAAGCGCTTCGGTGGCCTGCAAGCGCTTTCGGATGTGGGCATCACCATCAAGCGCGGCCAGGTCTATGGCCTCATCGGCCCCAACGGCGCCGGCAAGACCACCTTCTTCAATGTGATCACCGGGCTCTACACGCCCGACAGCGGCAGCTTCGAGCTGGCCGGCAAACCCTACCAGCCCACGGCCGTGCATGAAGTGGCCAAGGCGGGCATTGCGCGCACCTTCCAGAACATCCGCCTGTTCTCCGAAATGACCGCGCTCGAAAACGTGATGGTCGGGCGACACATCCGCACGCATTCGGGCGTGTTCGGTGCCATGCTGCGCACCGGTTCGTTCAAGGCCGAGGAAAAGGCCATTGCCGAACGCGCACAGGAGCTGCTCGACTACGTGGGCATCGGCAAGTTCGCCGACTACAAGGCCCGCACCCTGTCGTACGGCGACCAGCGCCGGCTCGAGATCGCGCGCGCACTGGCCACCGATCCGCAGCTCATCGCGCTGGACGAGCCCGCCGCCGGCATGAACTCGACCGAGAAAGTGCTGCTGCGCGAACTGATCGACCGGATCCGCAAGGACGACCGGACCATTCTCATCATCGAACACGACGTCAAGCTCATCATGGGCCTGTGCGACCGCGTCACCGTGCTCGACTACGGCAAGCAGATCGCCGAAGGCACACCGTATGACGTGCAAAAGAACGAGAAGGTGATCGAAGCCTATCTCGGCACCGGAGGACACTGAAATGACGACGACGATGACGAGCGCAGAAGAAACAACGACAGCAACGGCAACTGCAACCCCGCCGAAGACCGCGGCCAATGCCACTGGCAAGACGCTGCTCAAGGTCAGCGGGCTGAAGGTCGGCTACGGCGGCATCCAGGCAGGCCGT
>NZ_JBFTPJ010001110.1:0-1722 GCF_056398445.1 Variovorax sp. 01T439_2 | reverse complement strand
GCGCAGGCCGATGCGGCCGGCCACCGGCGCTGTGATGCGGGTGTAGTCGAGGTTCAGCTTGGCGGCGGCCTCGGCGGCCAGGTCGGTGGTGACCGTGCCTTCGAGCTGGCGGACCAGCGCGGCCTGGGTGTCGACGTCCTGCCGGGCGATGGAGTCCTGCCCCAGCAGCGTGCGGTAGCGCGCGAGCGTGACGCGCGCGGCCTCGAGCTGCGCCTCGTCGCGCTGGCGCGTGCCGCGGGCCTGCATCAGCGCCTGCTCGTAGGGCCTGGGATCGATGCGCGCGAGCAGCTGGTTCCTTGCCACGGTCTGCCCTTCGGTGAACAGCACCTCCGTCAGCACGCCGCCGACCTGCGCCTTGAGCGTGATGGTGGCCAGTGGCGTGACCGTGCCGAGCGCATCGATGGTCACCGGCAATTCGATCTCGCGCGCCGCCGCATGGCCCACCGTGACGGTCGCGCCGCCAAAGCCCGGCCCGCCGGCGGTGCTGCCCTTGCGGTTGATGAGATACCAGGCGCCGCCCCCGAGCACCAGCAGCAGCACCAGCGCGATCAGGCTGCCGAGCCAGAGCCTGCGGCGCGAAGGCGGCCGCGGGGGCGGGGACGAAGAAGGTGGGGTTGCCGGTTGGACAGCAGGCGAATCGCCGGAAGAAGGCTCGGAGTTCGGAGATTCCATGGGGTGTGGCAGTGCGCAAGTACAGCCGCTAGTGGAGCGCCGCATCGTAGCGCGCCTGTCTTATGAACCGTAAAGCGCCGGTAAAGCTGCGGGCAAGGGCTGCATTTCGCGCCGGTTCGCTGCGGCTGGCGCCGCCGATCTGCATTTCGTCGCAGGAGCGTGGCGGCGGCGCGGGGGCGCCGGCACAGTCCGCTCCATCGAATCGTCTTTCAACCCGGAGAAACACCATGCTGCTGCAGATCATTCTTCACACCCCCAAGTGGGTCTTCGCCGTTTTCGTCCTCCTCGTGTGGCTGGGCTGCAGGCAGCTGCTGTCCGGCAGCGTCGGCCTGGCCAAGGTCACGGTGATACCGATCGCCATGACCGGGCTTTCGCTGGCCGGCGTGATCTCGGCCTTCGGCGATTCGCCCGGCCCCCTGCTCGGCTGGGCCGTGGCGGCCGCCGCGCTGGTGCTGCTGGTGCTCCAGAGCCCGCTGCCCGCCAGCACGCGCTACGACCGCGCGGCGCGCGAGTTCCACGTGGCCGGCAGCGCGGTGCCGCTGCTGCTCATGATGGGCATCTTCTTCACCAAGTACGTGGTGGGCGCGTCCCTGGCCATGCACCCCGAGCTGCGCCAGCAGGCCGCCTTCGAGGTCGGCGTTCCGATGCTGTACGGCGCCTTCAGCGGCATCTTCGCGGCACGCGCCGTGCGGCTGTGGAAGCTCGCGATCGGCACCGACGCCGTGGCGGCCGGTGCCCGCGCAGCCTAAGATCGCCGACGCCCACATTCCAGGAACCACCATGGCCGTGCTCTTTCTGATCCTCAAGATTGCCGTCACGGTGGTGCTTGCCGCCTCCATTGCCGAAGCGCTGGTGCTGTCGTGGCGCCACGGCTGGCGCAGCTACGACTGGAAGGCGGCCGGCGTCTCGGTGGTCGACTTCCTGGTGCGCGAATACCCGCTGCGCTGGCTGCTGCCGCTGGCCTTCTGGACCGGCGCCATGGACTGGTTCTGGAACCACCGGCTCTTCACGCTGCCCATGGACCACTGGAGCGGCTGGGTCGCCTGCTTC
>NZ_JBFTPJ010001109.1:0-1723 GCF_056398445.1 Variovorax sp. 01T439_2 | reverse complement strand
CTCCGGCGGTCGCCGCCGCGGTCTTGTTCACCGCGACGCGCGCGGTGGCCGGGTTGGGGAAGGTACAGGCAATGGCCGCCGCGGGCCGCATCACGCTCGCCGGCAGGGTTGCGGTGTTGCCGTTGAGTATGGCCAGCTGCGTCGCTGGGTTGCCGCTCGTCGCGGCTGCGGAGTCCAGGCAGGACACCGACACCGGGTTGGCCGGCCAGCCCGCGGGCACGCCCGACTCCTGCACGGAGGCCTCGACGCCCGGCGTGCCCACGTGCACCGTGGTGGAGGCCTGCGGCGTGGCCAGCGCGGTCACGGCGATGCTGTCCGTCGGGTTGGTCACGCCGGTCAGCGTGAAGCCGAAGGTGTGGGTGCCGGCGATGTTGGTCTTGGTCTTGCGCAGGGTGATGCGGGGCTCCCCCAGCACCGGCGTGGTCACGCTGCTGATGCAATTGCCCGTCGCGGTGCAGGACGGGTCGCCACCGCCCGTGGCCGTCGCGGTATTGGCCACGCTCGGCGAGGCGCCCGGCAAGGGCGTGACCGGAATGACGAAGGCCGCAGCGCCGCTGGTGGCGGCGAGCCCCGCGGGCACGGTACAGCTCACGACCTGCCCGCTTGCACTGCAGCCGGCGGGCATGGTGCCGAGCGTCAGCGTGGCGGGCACGGTGTCGCTGATCGTCGCGGGAGCGGAGGTTGGTACCGGGCCGATGTTGTTCAGCGTGAGCGTGTAGCTCGACGGCACGCCCACTGCGAAGCTCGCGGCGCCGGCGGTCTTCACCAGCTTGAGCTGCGGCTGCACCGTGTTCGTGAAAGTGCAGTTGATCTCGCTGCCCGGTGCAGTGGCCGCGGCGTTCAGCGCGATGGTGCGCGTGGCCAGGTTCGGCGTGGCACTGCCTCCCGGGCCCATGCCCGTGCAGCTGATGCCGGTCAACGCATAGGGGACCGGCGGCACGCTTTCGGTGATGCTGGTGGCGGTGTTCGCGGCCGTGAGCACCTGTTCCGCCGCCGCGATGGCAACGCCGTCGTCTTCCGTCGTCACGTTGGTGGCGGTGAAGCCGTTGGTACCGGTGAAGGCGAAGCTGTCCGTGCCGCCGATCGACACCTTGCTGACCGTCATCGTCGGCAGCTTGGTGTTGGTGAAGGTACACGCAATGTTGCTGCCGGCTGCCGTGGCGGCTGCATTCAGGGTGACAGAGCGCGAGGTGAGGTTCACCGTGGCCGTGCCGCCCGCGCCCATGCCCGTGCAGGCGATGCCCTTGAGCTTCCAGCCGGCGGGCGGCACGCCTTCGGTGATGGTGGTTGCGGCGCCCACGGTGGTCAGGCCGGATGGATCGCCCTCCTCTGGCACGTTGGCCGCAGAAGTCGTGATGCTTTGCGCCGCGAAGCCGTTGGAGCCGGTGAACGAAAAGCTGTCCGTTCCGCCTTCGCCCAGCTTGCTGACGGTGACGACCACGCGGGTGTTGGTGAAGGTACAGGCGATGTTGGCGCCGTAGTCCGTGGCCGCCGCATTCAGGGTCACCCGCCTCAGCGCCAGGTCATAGGTCGCGGTGCCGCCCGCGGCCATGCCGGTACACGAGATGCTGCGCAGCGCGAAGCCCGCGGGCGGGGCGGACTGCTGCAGGATCGTGTCGCTCCGCGCGACCCCCAATTCCATGGTCGGCCCCGATTCCCCCTGGCCGGCCACCGTCGTGACGATGGGGCTGACAGGCGCCGCGTCGTTGGTGCCGGTGAACGC
>NZ_JBFTPJ010001108.1:0-1732 GCF_056398445.1 Variovorax sp. 01T439_2 | reverse complement strand
AGGTGCGGCCGCTCGAGAGTTCGGCCCGCAGATGTTCGAGGAAGTCTGGCTCGCGGTTCATGGGTGCGGGCCAGTTTACGCAACCTTCGTGCCGCCTCAGGCCGCCGGCTGCTCCAGCAGTTGCTCGCCGCGCGCCGGGTAGTCGTTCTTGATGACGAAGTCCAGCGCCTGCACCATCTCGGCGAAGTTGGGCCGCACGAAGGGCATCGATTGCACGGACAGGTAATACACCGTGTTGTCGGGCCTGACCAGGAACAGGCCGGGCTCGGAAAACAGCGCCGGCTCGTCGATGCCGATGGAGGTCTTGCCCCGGCTCGCCGAGATGTACAGGCCCCACTTCCTGGCGTCCGCGAGCGACAGGCCATGGCCGATGCGCAGCTTGGCCGCGCCGATCTTGTCGGCCATGGCGCGGGCACGCGCCTCATCGTCGGAACTGATCGCGATGGTGGCCACGCCGCGCTCGGCAAAGGCCGGCGTCAGCCGCTCGAGTTCCTTCAGGTAGCTGGCGCAGATCGGGCAATGCAACCCGCGGTAGAAGCACACCAGCGTCATGCGCTCGGGCTTCTCGTCGATCAGCCGGAAGCGGCCGGCGGCGAGGGTGTCGACACTCAGGTCCGGGGCTTGTTGGCGTGGAATCAGCATCAGGGTGCTCCTTGAAAAAAGCGGGGGGTTGCAAACAAGGCCCAAAGATCTCATGCTCGGCGCCATGAAACGTCCGACTTTCATGACTCAAAGTCCGAATCCGCCCAAGATGGACCGGCTCGCCGCCTTCGTCGAGGTGTTCAAGCTGCGCGTGGCGGTGCTTGCGCCGGGCGAGCCCGGCGTGCCGGCCTTGCTGCTCGCGGGCCCGGAAGACGGCAGCGCAGGCCGGGTGGTCTTCCGGCCCGGCGGCTTTTCCGAACTGCCGCCCGATGCGCGCATCGCGGCCAGCGTCGACTTCGACAACGAGGCCAATCCGCTGATGAGCGCGATGCCCGAGGAGGTCTCGGTGCCGCTGGACGGCTCGCCGTCGCTGCAGGCCACCGCCGCAGCCTTCATGGCGGAAGCGGCGGGGAGCCGCTGCGGCCGCAGCGCGGCGCTGAACCGGCTCGCCGAGGTGCTGGTGCTGATGGCGCTCCGGAGCGCGATCGATGCGGGCACGCAGAAGCCGGGCCTGTTCGCCGCGCTCGCGCATCCTTCGCTGCACCGGGCCGTGGTGTCGATCCACGACATGCCGTCGCGGCAGTGGACCGTCGACGACCTGGCGAGCCGGTCGGCCATGTCCAGGAGCACCTTCATGTCGACCTTCCGCACGATCGTCGGCACCACGCCCATGGCCTACCTTGGCGCATGGCGCCTGACGCTGGCGCGCCGCTATCTGATGGCCGGCGACCCGGTCAAGCTCGCGGCCCGCCGCACCGGGTTCGGCAGCGCCGAGGCATTCTCCAGGGCCTTTTCAAAAGCGTACGGCCATGCACCCGCGGCCCTGAAACCGGCGCGGGCCGGCCAGCCGAAGATGTAGTGAGGCGAACGCGCCCGTTGCCGCGATGCCGTCAGCGGCGCTGCGCACGCACGGCGTCGACCACCGACAGCACGGCGTCCACCACCGCCTGCGGCTCGTCGAACTGGATGTCGTGCCCGGCGCCCGCCACCAGCAGCTGCCTGCCGCGCGAGGACCACGCCGCCATTTCCCCGTGCATGTGCTGCCAGATGGCCTGGACCTGCCGGCCCTGCTCGGGCGTGAGCTTCATAC
>NZ_JBFTPJ010001107.1:0-1732 GCF_056398445.1 Variovorax sp. 01T439_2 | reverse complement strand
CCGAGCCGCGTTGACACCCGGCGGCGCGGGCGCGCATCATGGCCGTGGGAAAAACCGGCAGGCCAGGGAGGCACTACATGAACCGGAATCTCGCATTGCGCCGCGCGCTCGACGCCATCGCGCACCTGGACGATCCACAGCCGCCATGGAGCGAGCTGCTGCAAAGCATGCAGCAGGTGATCGGCGGCGACAGCGCCACCTTCATCCTGCTGGAGCGCGGCAGCGAGCTGCTGAGCTTTCAGCAGGTCAATGTTTCACCGGCCGCCGAGCGCGAATATGTGCAGCATTTCTGCGCGCACGACATCCTGATTCCGCCGACCTTGGGCGCCGCGCCCGGGAGCTGGTTCGACACGCACGAGCTGTTCTCGCCCGCCTTTCTCTCGAAGAACCTCTACTACGCCGACTTCATGTGCCGACACGGCGCGCGCCAGATGCTGGCCTGCGTCGTCGACGAGGGCCCGCAGCGCCGCGGCGGCCTCACGGTGCAGCGCAGCACGGCCGCGCATGCGCGCCGGCTGCTCGACAGCACGCGGATCCGCCGCGTCACCCAGGCGCTGCGCCACGGGCTGGCGCGCCGCGACGAGCGCGCCCGGCTGTGGCTCGGCGGCGCCGAATCCGCGCTCGCGGCCTTCGGCGAGGCGGTCTTGCTGGTGACGCCCGCGGGCACGGTGCTGCGCGCATCGGCCGGCGCGCAGGAGTTCTTCGGCACCAGCCGCTTGCTGCGCCTGCGCGGCCAGCGGCTTTGGCATCCGGATGCACAGACGCAGCAGGCGCTGGCGGCCGGCCTGCGGCTGGCGGCGCAATCGCGCCAGCGGGTCTGCCTGCCCATCGCCGGCGGATCGGCAGGCCTGCAAGAACTGGAAATGGCTCGCGCCGCACCGCAGCTGAGCCTGGGCGAGGAGGTGCTGGTGCTGGCGCGCATCCGCCTCGGCCGTTCGYAGGCGGCGCCCTCGACCGACGGCCTCTGCAGCGCCTTCGGCATCACGCCTGCCGAGGCGCGCGTGCTGGCCGCGCTGGTCGCGGCCCAGTCGCCCAAGCAGCATGCCGGCGCGCAGGGCGTGTCGGTGCACACGGTGCGCAGCCAGCTCGGCTCGCTGATGGCCAAGATGGGCTGCACGCGGCAGGTCGACCTGGTGCGCAAGGCGCTGCTCGCGCCCTAGGACGCTGGCCGCGGCCCAGGTTCAGGCCACTGCCAGCGTGGCGGCAGGCTCGCTGGTGTAGCTGCGCACCAGGCGCAGCAGTTCCTCTTCCGAGTAGGGCTTGCCGAGGTAGTGGTTCACGCCCAGCGTGCGCGCGTAGTCGCGGTGCTTCTCGGCGATGCGCGAGGTGATCATGATGATCGGCAGGCCGGCCATCGAATCGTCCGCGCGGATGTTGCGCGCCAGGTCGAAGCCGTCCATGCGCGGCATCTCGATGTCCGACAGCACCACCGCCGGGCGCTCCTGCTGCAGGCGTTCGAGCGCCTGCAGGCCGTCGGCCGCGAGGGACACGCGATAGCCTTCGCGCTGCAGCAGGCGCTGCGTCACGCGGCGCACGGTGATGGAGTCGTCGACCACCAGCACCAGCGGCACCTGCGGCGCCACCGGAGCCAGCATCGGCAACGGCTCCTGCGGCGCGCCGTGGTCGGCGCCGGCGGCATGCGCGGGCGCGGCCAGCGCGGCGGCCTGGCGCTCGCGCGCCTGGTCGCCATGCACCGCGGCCACTGCCACCGGGTTGTAGATGAGCGCCACCG
>NZ_JBFTPJ010001106.1:0-1732 GCF_056398445.1 Variovorax sp. 01T439_2 | reverse complement strand
CTCCTGGGTGGCGACTTGCTCGGCGGCGACCTGCTSRGCGGCGTGCTSGGYSARGACGGYRTYGTCGGCAGYGTGCTSGGCGGCGATCTCCTGGGTGGCGACTTGCTYGGCGGYGACCTGCTCGGCGGCGTGCTCGGCGAAGACGGCATCGTCGGCGGCCTCCTCGGCGGCGATCTGCTTGGCAACGACGGCCTGGTCGGCAGCGTGCTCGGCAGCGATGGTCTGCTGGGCGGCGTGCTGGGCGGCGGCAGCAGCCCGGTGGCCAACATCCTGGAGCCGGTGCTCGATACGGCAAGCACGGCCGGTGCGGCGCTCGAACCGGTGGTTGCCACGGCATCCACGGTGGCAGCGCCCGTGACCGACATCCTGGCCGGCGCAGCCCCGACGGTCGCTCCGGTGGTCGATACCGTCGCCAGCGTGGTCGACACGGTGGAGCATGCCGCGCCGATCGTGACCGACGTGGTCACCCCGATCACCAGCCTGGTGGACCAGGCCGCCGGCACCGGCAGCGTTCTGACCCCGGTGGCGAACATCCTGCACGGCCTGCTGGGTTAAGGAACAAGAGCAGTAGAGGAGAAGGAAGAAAAACAACGCACCAGGGCCAGGCCGCCGCGGCCTGGCCCGCGAAAGGAATCGATATGAAGAACAGCAGCAGCAGCTACCGGATACTGGCCATCGTCGCCCTCGCAGCAAGTCTTGCCGCTTGCGGAACCGCCGCCACGAGCGGACGCGAGGACGCCACCTACTACTACTCGAACAAGGCAGCCCCGGTGGCGAAGGTGGAACCACCCCCGCCCGCGCCGGTGCAGAACGGCCCCGCACTGAAGATCGTGTACTTCGACTTCGACAAATACGACGTCAAGCCGCAATACCGCAACGTGGTGGAAGCGCATGCGAGCTACCTGCGCAACCGTCCCGCCAGCAAGGTGGTGATCGAGGGCCACACCGACTTGCGCGGCGGCCGCGAATACAACCTTGCGCTGGGCCAGCGCCGGGCCGAATCCGTGCAGCGCGCGCTCACGCAGCTTGGCGTGCCGGGCGAACGGATCGAGGCCGTCAGTTGGGGTATTGAAAAACCCGCGTCGCTCGAAACCACCGAGGAGGGCCATCAGCTCAATCGCCGAGCCGAATTCAGCTACCGCTGAAACACGGAGAAACGCGATGCCTTCGATGGGAGTTCCCGGTCCGGGTGCGACCGGCCTCCCGCATTCGACTGGGGCCGAATGATGTCCTTCTCCGACCAGCTCCATGCCTGCCACGAGCGCCTGGCCTCGGTGTGCGCGGCGCTGCCGGCGCCTTATCCGGCCTTCACGCTTTTCTTCTCGGTGAGCGACGGGTCGCAGCGCGCGCACGTGGTGCACGCGCGCGCGGCCGATTTCGAAACCGCGTGGCACGAAGGCGCCGCCGCCGTGGAGCGCTGGGTGCGCGACTGCGGCATCGTCTCGCCATGGCTGCGCATCGACTGGGTCGAGGGCGCAAGCCCGATCGACTGGGCGCAGTTCAAGGCCCAGCTCGCCGGCGTCAAGCGCAACTATTTCCGCCTCGGCCTGGCCTTCGACCAGGACTTCGAGACCGCGTTCACCGAGCAGGAGCTCAATGCCAACGCCATGCTGAGCGGCGATTCGACCATTGCGCATGCAGTGGTGAATGCGCGCAACTTCGAGGCCTATGCCCAGGCGCGCTTCGCACGCGCGCTGCCGCTCGAGCTGCCGGCCGACCAGCGCGTCTACCT
>NZ_JBFTPJ010001105.1:0-1735 GCF_056398445.1 Variovorax sp. 01T439_2 | reverse complement strand
TGCGACGGCGACATGGCGCAGGTCGAGGGCGTGGTGACCGAATGCGAGGTAGTGTTCCGCCCGCGCCGGCAGCTGATTGCGACCATCGACGACGGCAGCGACACCTGCCAGCTGCGCTTCTTCAATTTCTACCCCTCGCAGCAGAAGCAGCTGGCCGTCGGCGCGCGCGTGCGCGTGCGGGGCGAGATGCGCGGCGGCTTCGTCGGGCGGCAGATGATGCATCCCACCGTCAAGGCGGCCGGCACGGCATTGCCGCAGGCACTGACGCCGGTCTACTCGACCATTGCCGGGCTGCCGCAGCCGGTGCTCCGGCGCGAGGTGCGCTCGGGCCTGGCTCGCGCGGTGCTCGACGAGACGATCCCCGTGCAGATCGGATGGCGCGGCGCCTGGGACCTGCGCAGTTCGCTGACCTTCCTGCACTACCCGACACCCGACGTGGCCATGGCCACGCTCGAAGACCACAGCCATCCGGCATGGCAGCGCATCAAGGCGGAAGAGCTGCTCGCGCAGCAGCTCTCGCAATTGCAGGCGCGGCTGGAGCGCGCGGCGCAGCGGGCGCCAATGCTGCCTTCCTCGGCCGAGCCGCAGGCGAGCTCGCTGCATGCGCAACTGCTCGCGGTGCTGCCCTTCGGCCTGACCGGCGCGCAGCAGCGCGTGGGCGAGGAAATCACGCGCGACCTCGGCCGCGAGATCCCGATGCACCGGCTGCTGCAGGGCGACGTGGGCTCGGGCAAGACCGTGGTGGCGGCGCTCGCGGCGGCGCGCTGCATCGATGCGGGCTTCCAGTGCGCGCTGATGGCGCCGACCGAAATCCTCGCGGCCCAGCACTTCGGCAAGCTGGTCGGCTGGCTCGATCCACTGCTGGCCGAGCGCGGCCTGCGCGTGGCCTGGCTCACCGGCAGCCAGAAGAAGAAGGAGCGCGACGCAATGTCGGCCGCGGTCGAGAGCGGCGAGGCGGCCTTGGTCATTGGCACCCATGCCGTGATCTCGGAGAAGGTGCGCTTCAAGAACCTCGCATTGGCGATCATCGACGAGCAGCACCGCTTCGGCGTGGCGCAGCGCCTGGCCCTGCGCGGCAAGGCCGTGCGCCACCTCGAGCCGCACCTGCTGATGATGAGCGCCACCCCGATCCCGCGCACGCTGGCGATGAGCTACTACGCCGACCTGGACGTTTCCACGCTCGACGAGCTGCCGCCGGGCCGCACGCCCATCGTCACCAAGCTGGTGGCCGACCACCGGCGCGAGGAGGTGATCGACCGCATCCAGGCGCAGATCGCGCAGGGCCGGCAGGTCTACTGGGTCTGCCCGCTGATCGAGGAGAGCGAAGCGGTCGACCTGCGCAACGCCACCGAGACGCGCGACGAGCTGGCCGATGCGCTTGGCGCGGCCGTTAACGTCGGGCTGCTGCATTCGCGCATGCCCACGGCCGAGAAGCAGGCGGTGATGGCCGCCTTCACGGCCAACGAGATCCAGGTGCTGGTGAGCACCACCGTGATCGAGGTGGGCGTGGACGTGCCGAACGCCTCGCTGATGGTGATCGAGCATGCCGAGCGCTTCGGGCTCTCGCAGCTGCACCAGCTGCGCGGCCGCGTGGGCCGCGGCGCCGCGGCCTCGGCCTGCGTGCTGCTCTACGCGCCGGGCGACAGCGGCCGCGTCGGCGAGGCGGCCCGCGCCCGGCTCGAGGCCATGGCCGAAACCAGCGATGGTTTCGAGATCGCGCGGCGCGACCTCGAGA
>NZ_JBFTPJ010001104.1:0-1736 GCF_056398445.1 Variovorax sp. 01T439_2 | reverse complement strand
GGTCGAAGGCAGCCGCGCGGCCATCGCCGACGTGCTGCACGGCCGCGACGACCGGCTGGTCGTGGTGGTTGGGCCATGCTCCATCCATGACCACGACCAGGCCATCGAATACGCGCAGCGCCTGAAGACCGTCGCCGACTCGCTGCAGGACGACCTCCTGATCGTGATGCGTGCCTATTTCGAGAAGCCGCGCACCACCGTGGGCTGGAAGGGCTACATCAACGACCCGCACCTGGACGGCAGCTTCGCGATCAACGAAGGGCTGGAGCGCGCGCGGCGCCTGCTGCTCGAGCTGACCACGCTGGGCCTGCCGACCGGCACCGAGTTCCTCGACCTGCTGAGCCCGCAGTTCATTGCCGACCTGATCGCCTGGGGTGCCATCGGCGCCCGCACCACCGAGAGCCAGAGCCATCGGCAGCTGGCGTCGGGCCTGAGCTGCCCGGTGGGCTTCAAGAACGGCACCGACGGCAGCGTGAAGGTTGCGGCCGACGCGATCCTCGCAGCGCGTGCGCCGCATGCCTTCATGGGCATGACCAAGATGGGCATGGCGGCGATCTTCGAGACGCGCGGCAACGACGACTGCCATGTGATCCTGCGCGGCGGCAAGGCGCCCAACTATTCGGCCGCGGATGTGGCTTCGAGCTGCGAGGCGCTGCTGGCGAACGGCCTGCGGCCGCAGGTGATGATCGACGTGTCGCACGGCAACAGCAGCAAGCAGCACCAGCGGCAGATCGTGGTCGCCGAAGACGTGGCGGCGCAGATCGCGGCCGGCGAGCGGCGCATCACGGGCCTCATGATCGAGAGCCATCTCGAGGAAGGCCGGCAGGACCTGAAGCCCGGCGCGGCGCTGAAGCACGGCGTCTCGATCACCGATGCCTGCATCGGCTTTGCCCAGACGGTGCCGGTGCTCGAGGGCCTGGCGTCGGCGGTCAAGGCAAGGCGGCGCCTGCCGAAGGCTTGAGAGCGGCCATGCCTCAGCATCGAATTTTCGCGATGGCGTTTGCGAAGGTCTATCCGATGTACGTCCAGAAGGCCGAACGCAAGAACCGGACGAAGGAAGAAGTGGATCAGATCATTCGCTGGCTGACCGGCTATGACCAGGCGGGCCTCGCGCGGCAGATCGAACAGGGGAAGGATTTCGAGGCCTTCTTTGCGGAGGCTCCGGCCATGAATCCGAACAGCGCATTGATCAAGGGCGTGGTCTGCGGCGTCCGCGTCGAGGAAGTCGACGATCCGCTGATGCAGAAGATCCGCTACCTGGACAAGCTGGTCGACGAGCTCGCGAAGGGCAGGAAGATGGAGAAGATCCTCCGGCAGCAGGACTGACTGCCAGGCATTGCATCCCATGGCACCTTATCCGCGGCATTGGCACAGGAGGCGATCGGCGTGACGACTCGACGTGATGGAGGGTGCCTGTGCGGGGCCGTGCGCTTCGTCGCCCTGGGCGAGCCCATGCGCACCTTGCAATGCCACTGCAGGTTCTGCCAGCGGGTGACGGGTTCGACCTCATACGCGGAGTCGATGTATCCGGTGGACGCGGTCCAGTTCTCGGGCGAGCCGATGGCAAGGTACTCGCACAAATCGGAAAGCAGTTCGAGGCAGGTGCATGTCCACTTCTGCCCCCGATGCGGCACCACGCTCACGCTCACGTTCGAGCGCTGGCCCGAGTACCGCGGGATCTCTCGCGGGGCGTTCGATGACCCGAATTCCGTGTCGATCAGCTCGCACATCTGGAC
>NZ_JBFTPJ010001103.1:0-1736 GCF_056398445.1 Variovorax sp. 01T439_2 | reverse complement strand
GCCCTGGCTCAGCATGCGCGCACGGTAGGTGGCGGCCAGAACCAGCTGGAAGCGGTTGGGGATCTGAAGCAGGCAATCTTCGACGGTGATGCGGGCCATGATGGAGTCTTTCGGTCAGTGAGCAGGAAATCAGGGGATGTTCAGGGCGGCGAATGTGTCGGCACGTGCGCGGCGCTGTGCAGAATACCGAAGCCGCTGAGCGTGGACGATCGCCTTGAGATCGAAAAGCGCGCGCTCAAATAACTCGTTGATTATAACGAAGTCGAATTCCCCTGCCCGGGCCATCTCTTCGGCGGCATTCTTGAGGCGCAGCTCGATGACGGCCGCGCTGTCTTCGCCGCGCCGCTCCAGCCGGGAGCGCAGTTCTTCCCAACTGGGCGGCAGGATGAAGATCATCACGGCGTTGGCGAAGGTCTTGCGGATCTGGATGGCGCCCTGGAAGTCGATTTCCAGGATGACGTCGGCCCCCTGGGCGATGCGCTCCTCGATGGCTTTCTTGGAGGTGCCGTAGCGGTGCCCGTGCACGTGGGCCCACTCCACGAACCCATCCGCCGCGATCATGGCGTCGAATTCGGAGGGCGAGGTAAAGAAATACTCCCGGCCGTGCTTTTCCTGCCCGCGCGGTGGCCGGGTGGTGTGGGAAACCGAGGGCTGGACGGCTGTGTCCAGCTCCATGAGCGCCTTGACCAGGCTCGATTTGCCGGCACCGCTGGGTGCCGCCACGACAAAGATGTTGCCTGGATAGTCCATTCGCTCGCTCATTCGATGTTCTGTACCTGTTCGCGCATCTGCTCGATCAGCACCTTCATGTCCACGCCGATGCGGGTCAGCTCCAGCGCGGCCGACTTGGAGCCCAGTGTATTGGCCTCGCGATGCAGCTCCTGGATCAGGAAGTCCAGCCGCTTGCCGATTTCGCCGCCCTTCTTGAGCAGCCGCTCGATCTCGTCGAGGTGCGAATTCAGCCGCGTGAGCTCTTCCGCCACGTCGATGCGGATGGCAAAGGCGGTGGCTTCGGTCAGCGCGCGGTCCTGGGCGGCCTCGGGCAGGGTGCCGCCGGTCAGGCCCATGGCCTCCTGCCAGCGCTCCAGGAAGCGTGCGCGCTGCTGCTCGACCAGCTGCGGAATCAGCGGGCCGGCCTGCTCGACCAGGGCGCGCAGCTGGGCCAGGTGGGCTTCCAGCATCTTGGCGAGCCGTGCGCCTTCGCGCTGGCGGGCCGACATCAGCGCGTCCAGCGCCTTGCCGGCCACCTCGAGCAGGTCGCCGCCCCAGTCGCCGCGGGCGGCGCTGTCGCCGCCGGCCAGGCGCAGCACGTCGGCCACGCTCAGTTCGCGGGCGCCGGGCAGCCAGGCCTTGATGCCGTCCTGCACGCCGTTGAGCCGCTGCAGCAGCTTGACGGAGGGCTCGACGACGCCCGCCTGGGCGGTGTTCTCGATGGCGGCGCGCACCTCCACCTTGCCGCGCTTGAGCTTGCCCGTGAGCAGCTCGCGCAGCGCGGTTTCATGCTGGCGCAGTTCCTCCGGCAACTTGAAGGTGAGGTCGAGGAAGCGGCTGTTGACCGAGCGGATTTCGACCCCGAGACGGCCCGCGGCGGCAGGCCGTGCTTCGGCTTCGGAGTGGCTGCCGGCGGGGCCGTTCTGGCCACTGGCATAGCCGGTCATGCTGTAAACTGGCATTGCGCCTCACTATGGTTTTGCTTGCAAGCACCGAGGCGTCGGCATGGCGTTCGCTTGCCGCAC
>NZ_JBFTPJ010001102.1:0-1739 GCF_056398445.1 Variovorax sp. 01T439_2 | reverse complement strand
CCTTCAACAGCTACGCCTGGCAGTTCCTGTGGTTTGCCGGCCTGTGCCTCGGCGCCAGCCGCAACCTGCCCGGCGCGCGGCCGCTGCGCTTTCCGGCCTGGCTGTGGGTGCCCGCGCTGGCCATTGCGCTCTACGGCTTCTGGTGGCGCCACCACGGCATCAACGGCCAGGCGCCGTTCGGCGGCGACGTGGAGATGAACCTGCTGTTCGACAAGTGGCAGCTCGGGCCGCTGCGCCTCGTGAACCTGGTGGCACTGGGCATCCTGGCGGTACGCTTCGGGCCCGGGCTCATGCGCAGGATTCCTCGCCTGCACTGGCTCGAGGCCATGGGCGCGGCCTCGCTGCCGGTGTTCTGCGCGCACCTGGTGGCGGTGCTGCTGGTGCTGGCCTTCTACGGCGACAGCCAGACCGCCCGGCCCTGGTGGGGCGACGGCCTGCTGCTGCTGGCGGTGTTCGCGGGCATGTACGCGGTGGCGCGCTTCACGCGCGGCGCCGACTTGCCGCCGCCGGCGGAAGACGTGCCGACGGAGACTGCGCGGGCCTGAGCCTGGCCGGGAGCGCCGCTCAGGGCAGCGCCGCTGCGGGCGCCGCGACCGGCACGGGTGCCGGCGCGGCCCCTGGCAAGTGGCTGGCGATGACCGACTGCCAAAGCCGGTAGCCCTCGTCGGTCATGTGCAGCCGGTCGCTCCTGAACAGCTCGGGCCGCGGCCGGCCGTCGGCGCCGAGCATGGGCGTGAAGACGTCGATGTATTCGCTGTCGGGCAGCCGGTTGAGGTAGGCCGAGATCACGTTGTTGGTTTCGCGGATCTGCGGCATCAGGTGCTCGCGCGAGGGGCTCGGCTTGATCGAGATGAAGCTGATGCGCGTGTTCGGAAGCTCCGCGCGCACCGCATTGGCAAAGCGCGCAAAGCTCTCGAGCACCTGCAGCGGCGTGCGGCCCTCGGCCAGGTCGTTGTCGCCGGCGTACACCAGCACCTGCCGCGGCCGGTAGCGCACCACCAGGTCGCGCGCGAACAGGCTGCAGTCGGCCAGGGTCGAGCCGCCGAAGCCGCGGTTGACGATGCCGGGCACCTGGCGGAAATCCTGCGCGAGGCTTTTCCACATGCGCACGGTGGAACTGCCCACGAACACCACGCCGCCTGGCGCCGGGAACTGCTGCTGGTCGGCCCGGAAGAAGGCGGCCAGCTCGTTGTGCCAGCGCGCCTTGGCCGCCAGGTATTCGGAGGAGGAGGCGGCCGCATCGGCCGCCGTGCCGTCCAGCGACTCGTAGGGCAGCACGGCGTTGTGGTTCTGGGCCTGCGAGGCGAGTGCGGTTGTCAGCAGCAGCGCGGCGGCCAGCGCGGTTTTCATCGAAGGCATCGGAAAGGCGGAACGCTGATCGGATCGTATCTGCGGATTGTGGGGCATGGAGCGCAGCCATCCGGTCCCCGCCCGAAGCCCCTCAAGAAACATCCCGCAACGTATACTGCCCCGCAAAATCGGAGCGGGGCGCACGGGCGTGCGGGCGGGGAAATGAAGCAAATAGCGATCGTCGTCGCGCTCTGCGTGGGCGCGTGGTACTTTTTCATCGGCGGGCGCAAGCTCGACGAGGCCATGGTGCGCAAGTACTACGAGAAAGAGGCGCACGCCATCTACTCGCGCGATGCCGAGCAGCTGTGCAAGCAGCTCAGCAAGAAGGCCGTGATCCAGAACAAGACGATCATGATGGGCCGCACGCAGGAGACCACCAGCGACCGCGA
>NZ_JBFTPJ010001101.1:0-1746 GCF_056398445.1 Variovorax sp. 01T439_2 | reverse complement strand
GGGGCAGGCTTTGGGATTTCTGCGGCTCCAGGTACTGCTGGAACCAGGGCCACAGCTTGCGGTCGACTTCCTCGTCGGGCAGGGGGCCGGCCGGCGCCTGCCAGGTGCGCAGGCCGCCGGCCTTGAGGATCTCTGCACCCAGCACGCGGCGCCCCAGGTAGGGCGCCAGCGCGACGATGCCGTCGACCGAGCCCGGCCGCGACAGCTCATGGATCAGCGCGCCAAAGCCGCCAATGGAGATCCCGACCAGCCAGATCGACTTGTAGCCCTTGGCGCGCTGCGGCTCGATGACGTCCGCATGCAGCCGCTCGCTGAGCGTCTGGTCGTAGTAGTAGGAAACATCGGCATCCACCATCAGCGAGTCGGCCGCCAGATGGCGCTCGCGCACGGCGCTGATGAAGCCCTCGCGCTCGAACTCGTCAGGTTTCAGGTAGGCGCCCGGAAGGAAGACCAGGAGCGTATCGGACCGTTCATCGTCTTTGGCTGACTTGAGGTGCGTGATCATGGCGTGCCTTGAGGGGCACCCGAATCCGCACCGTCATGGATTCGGTGCGTCTGTCGAAACGCCCACGAAGAAAGGAAAATGTGAAAACGTCACATGATGTGACGTTATTCGCTGTCGTATTGTGATTAGGGAGCGTCTTCAAAGTCAAAAACAATAGATAACGACACTTTCCTCTTGTGGGCTTTGCAGGCTCAGTTGATCTGCAGCTGCGAAACCTGGCTGACCGGCACCAGCTTGCCCAGCTTCAGCGTGAGCACGCCGTTCTCGAGCTTGGCTTCGCTCGAGGACACGTCGATGTCCAGCGGCAATTCGTAGGCTGCCTTGAACTGGCGCTTGGCTTCTGCCTTGCTGTCGATGCGGACCACGGCGCCTTCGATGCCGATGGCGAGGTCTTCGCGCGAGAGGCCCGGCACGTCGACGGAAAGCGTCCAGCTCTTGTCGTCCTGCTCGACGAGCGGCGAGGTGCGCGTGCCGGCGAAGGCCTCGTTGACGAAGCGCTCGAAGGCGCGGTCGTACGAGCGGGGCGCAAAGCGGGCGGTGCGAAGGGTGGGTGCGAAAAACATGTGAGAACTCCTGAATGAACACAATGGGGACAAGAAATGTGTGTCCCTTACACTGCGCGGCCATTCAATCCTGAGTGCCGCTTGACACCTCATCTAGGCACAGCCGCACTCGTTTCAAGACAATGAATCCTCCCTTTATTTGGCGTCGCAAGGCCTTGAAATTTGCGGCGCTGGCGCTATGCGCGGCGCCCTTCGCAGCGCAGGCGCAGGCAGCGCCCGCGCCGATCCGCCTCGCGCTGATCGAAAGCATGAGCGGGCCGTTCGCCAACACCGGCGAGGCGGTGTTCCGCAACCTGCTGTGGGCCGTGGAGCGCGTGAATGCGCGCGGCGGCATCAAGCTGCCCGGCGGCGCACGGCCGCTGCAGCTCGACCGCTACGACAGCAAGGGGCAGAACGAAGAAGCGCTGTCGGCGCTGCGCGCGGCCATCGACGACGGCGCGCGCATCGTGCTGCAGGGCAACTCGTCGGCCACCGCCGCGGCGCTGGTCGATGCCATCGAGAAGAACAACGAGCGCGACCCCGCGCGGCGCGTGATCTTCCTCAACTACGCGGCGGTCGATCCGGCGCTGACCAACGAGCGCTGCAGCTTCTGGCACTTTCGCTTCGACGCGCACGCCGACATGCGCGTGGCCGCACTCATGCAAGTGGTGAAGGACGATGCGGCCATCAAGCGCGCCT
>NZ_JBFTPJ010001100.1:0-1748 GCF_056398445.1 Variovorax sp. 01T439_2 | reverse complement strand
GCGCTTTTCCTCGAGCGTGGGCGATTCGAGGTCGACCCAGATCGGCTGGAACTTGGAAAGCTCCTCGAGCGCCTCGATCTCTTCCTGGACAAGGCGGCCGTTGGCAAGCGTAAAGATATTGAGCATGGGCTCACTCCCGTGAAATGGCTGAGGCGATGGGGCGAGGGGAGGGGTGCTTTCAATCCCCGGGCCCGGGCGTCAGGACGCGGGAGTTGAAAGCTGCCGAGACGGTGCGGTTTCCATGATGCGGTCTCCAGTTGCAGCGAGCGGCGATTATGTCATCGGCCATGTGACGGCAGGCCCTCCGATCTGGATGGACATACAGTAAAGTCGCGGGCATGCAGACCGCTGCGCTCCCCGCTTTTTCCGCCACCGGTGCCACCCAGGCCGAGCGCCTGGCCGCGGCGCTCTCGGCGCTCAACGACGAGCAGCGCGCCGCCGTCGAGCACGGCGTCGGCACGCTGACGGCCGGGCGCGACGAGCGGCCGCTGCTGGTGATCGCCGGTGCGGGCTCGGGCAAGACCAGCACGCTGGCGCACCGGGTGGCGCACCTCATCGCCGGCGGCGTCGATCCGCAGCGCCTGCTGCTTCTGACCTTCTCGCGCCGCGCGGCGCAGGAAATGGAGCGCCGCGCGGGCCAGGTGCTGGCGCGCGTGCTCGGGCTCAAGTCCGACAAGCCGCCCGCGCTGCCCTGGGCCGGCACTTTCCACGGCATCGGCGCGCGCCTGCTGCGCGAATACGCCGCGCACATCGGCCTGAACGACCACTTCACGATCCACGACCGCGGCGACGCCGAGGACCTGATGGGCCTGGTGCGCCACGAGCTCGGCCTGTCGTCGAGCGTGAACCGCTTTCCGCGCAAGGGCACCTGCCTTTCGATCTATTCGCGCTGCGTCAACACGCGTGCCCCGCTGGCCGAGGTGCTGGCCGAGGCCTTTCCGTGGTGCGCCGAATGGGAAGCCGAACTCAAGCGCCTGTTCGGCGCCTACGTCGAGGCCAAGCAGCAGCAGAACGTGCTCGACTACGACGACCTGCTGCTCTACTGGGCCGGCATGGTGGCCGAGCCCGCGCTGGCGGCGCTGGTCGGCGAGCGCTTCGACCACGTGCTGGTCGACGAATACCAGGACACCAACCTGCTGCAGGCCTCGATCCTGCGGGCGCTCAAGCCCGATGGCCGCGGCGTGACGGTGGTGGGCGACGATGCGCAGTCGATCTACTCGTTTCGAGGCGCAACGGTGCGTAACATCCTCGACTTTCCGTCGCAGTTCTCGCAGGCTGCACGCGTGGTCACGCTGGAGCGCAACTACCGCTCGACCCAGCCGATTCTCGATGTCTCGAACCGGGTCATTGCACAGGCGGCCGAGCGGCATGCCAAGACGCTGTGGACCGACAAGCCCTCCGCCGGCCGGCCGCAGCTGGTGCTGGTGCCCGACGAGGCGCAGCAGGCCGTCTGGGTGGCGGACAAAGTGCTGGCGCACCGCGAGGGCGGCCTCGCGCTCAAGTCGCAGGCGGTGCTGTTCCGCGCCGCCACGCACAGCGCGCCGCTCGAGCTCGAACTGGCGCGCCGCAACATCCCGTTCGTGAAGTACGGCGGCCTCAAGTTTCTCGAGGCCTCGCATGTGAAGGACCTGCTCGCGGTGCTGCGCTTCGCCGAGAACCCGCGCGGCCGCATGGCGGGTTTCCGCGTCACGCAGCTCATCCCGGGCATCGGGCCGGCCACGGGCGCGCGGCTGCTCGATGCCATGGAC
>NZ_JBFTPJ010001099.1:0-1749 GCF_056398445.1 Variovorax sp. 01T439_2 | reverse complement strand
GCGCAAGCCGTGGCCGATGGCGCGGACGCGCAGCTGCTCGCCATCGATGCCGATGGCAACCTGCCCGAAGGCGGCTGGGAAACGCTGGCCGCGGCCGACGCGATCATCTTCGGCTCGCCGACCTACATGGGCGGCGTGAGCTGGCAGTTCAAGAAATTCGCCGATGCGTCGTCGAAGGTCTGGTTCACGCAGGGCTGGAAGGACAAGCTCTTTGCGGGCTTCACCAACAGCGCCACCATGAACGGCGACAAGGTCGCGACCATGGCCTACCTGTGGACGCTTGCGATGCAGCACAGCGGCGTGTGGGTCAGCATGGGCATCCTGCCGAGCAACAGCAAGGCGGCCACGCGCGATTCGATGAACTACGTGGGCGGCTACGGCGGCCTGCTGACGCAGTCGCCTTCGGATGCGAGCCCGGCCGAGATGTTCAAGGGCGACTTCGACACGGCAAGGGCATTCGGCGAGCGTATTGCCACAGTGGCAAGATCGCGCGGATAAAACCCAGCCAACCACGGAGCCCCCGATGACCGATACCGCCGCACAGACCCAATTGCTTCAACCACACGACAAGGACCTGGGCGGCGGCTTCAATGTGCGGCGCCTGCTGCCTGCGGCGCAGCGCCGCTCGGTGGGCCCGTTCGTGTTCTTCGACCACTTCGGCCCGGCCACCGAGCAGCCCGGCATGGCGCACGACGTGCGGCCGCATCCGCACATCGGCCTGTCCACGGTCACCTATCTTTTCGAGGGCGCGATGATGCATCGCGACAGCATCGGCAGCGTGCAGGAGATCCTGCCCGGCGCGATCAACTGGATGACCGCGGGGCGCGGCATCGTGCACTCCGAGCGCAAGCCCGAACGCCTTAAGGCCGACACCTACGTGAACCACGGGCTGCAGCTCTGGGCTGCCTTGCCGCAGGCGCACGAAGAAATCGAGCCGAGCTTCGAGCACACGCCGGCCGGTGGCATTCCGCAGGTGGTGGAGCAGGGCGTGGCGGTGCGCGTGCTGGTGGGCGAGGCCTTTGGCCAACGCTCGCCGGTCAAGACGCTGTCGCAGACGATCTACCTCGACATCGCATTGCCCGCGGGCGGCCGCTTCGAGCTGCCCGCGCTGGCGCCCGAATTGGCGGTGTATGCCGTCGATGCCGATGTGCGCGTCAATGGCGAAGCGATCCCCGCGCACACGATGGCTGTTCTGCCCGACGGCCAGGGCGCAGTGCTGGCTTGCGACACCGCGGCGCGCCTGATGGTGATCGGCGGCGAGCCGCTCGACGGCCCGCGCTACATCACCTGGAATTTCGTATCGAGCCGGCGCGAGCGCATCCTCGAAGCCGGCTCCGACTGGGCTGCGCAGCGCATGGGACATGTGCCTGGCGAGACCGAGTTCATTCCGCTGCCCGGCAAGCCCTTTGGCGTGCGCGAACCCGACGTGGGCACCACTCCGGTCTGATCTGCGGAGCGCGTGGCCGGCAACCCGCCGGCTATTTCTTCAGGCCGCTGCCGAGGTCGATGTCTTCCGACGCACGCGCACTGGCATCGGCCGCACGCGCGCTCAGGTCGGGCGCGAGCGCGCGCCGGCCGTCGAACACGAAGCAGTCGCCGTGGTAGTGCGCACCGCCGACCTCTTCGAAATATTTGAGGATGCCGCCTTCGAGCTGCAGCACGTTCTCGATGCCTTCCTCGCGCATCAGGATGGCGGCCTTCTCGCAGCGGATGCCGCCGGTGCAGAAGCTCACCACGGTCTTGCCCGCG
>NZ_JBFTPJ010001098.1:0-1760 GCF_056398445.1 Variovorax sp. 01T439_2 | reverse complement strand
GTCTTGCTCCCTCTCCCGCTTGCGGGAGAGGGCCGGGGTGAGGGCTTCGGCAATGGCAAAGGGCGTGCGAGTGTGAAGGCCCGCGGCCCTCACCCTAGCCCTCTCCCCAAGGGGAGAGGGGACAAGAAAAACGGCCTGCTCTCAACCCACCGGTCAACGCTGCCCGCTAGGCAGCAACAGATGCTTCGCCCCGATGTGCGCCTCCATCTCATGCATGTGCGCCTCGGCATCGACCATGTGCTCGGCCATCAGCCGGCGCACCTCGTTCRCATCTTCCCGGCGATAGGCCGCCAGCAGCTGCGTGTGATAGTCGACATTGGCCTCGCCGAAGTGGTGATGGTCCAGCGCCTTCTTGTAGACCACGAGGTCGCGCAGCAGGTCGTTCAGGAAGCGGCACATGAAGGACAGCACCGGATTGGGGCAGGCCTCGGCCAGCATGGTGTGAAACGCAAGCTCGGCCTCGCGCTGCGTGCGCAGCTCGTCCTCGTTGGTGGGCTCCAGCGTGCAAAGGCGCACGTTGGCTTCGAGCCGCTCGAACTGCTCGGGCGTCAGCTTGCCGACCACGCTCACGGCCAGCTCGGGCTCCAGCACCTTGCGCAGCTGGTAGATGTGGTGCCCGTCCAGGTGATGGAAGTGCAGGAAGTTGCGCAGTGGCTCCGACGCATGGTCGACCGAGACCTGCTGCAGGTAGGCGCCGCCGCCCGGCCCGGTGCGGATGGAGACCAGCCCGCGCACCTCCAGCGCCTTCAACGCCTCGCGCACCGTGCTCTTCGAGTAGCCGAAGAGCTCGATCAGCTCCTACTCGTTCGGCAGCCGGTCGCCGGGCTGCTTGCGCTCGGCCACGATCCAGCGCTTGACGTCCTCGACGATGACGTCGGAGAGCTTCTGCCGCTTGGCGCGGGTGTGGCCGAAGGTCATGGCGTCCTGCGTCGGTTTCATGCGTAGAGGGTCGTTTCGGGTGAGATGAGGGCTCTGGAGCAGGTATCGGGCCCGGGCCTTCCCGGATTTTGGCACGGGCATTGCTAGCGGGTTTTTACCAGCATATTAATCATATTTATCCGCTTAAATTCGTTGCCGACTTCAGGCAGCACCTTTCTCTTACCTCCCACCCACGTCCGGAGAATTCCATGCAACGCAGACACCTTCTTCAGCTCGCCGCCCTGTCGGCCGCTCCCGCTTCCCTGCTGGCCGGCCGCGCCGCTTTCGCCCAATCGGCCGATGCGATCCGCTTCGGCTGCCCGGTGCCGATGTCGGGCGCCTTCGCGGCCAACGGCAAGTTCGCCGACCTGGGCATGAAGCTGGCCATCGAGCAGTACGGCAGCRTGCTCAAGCGCCCGCTGGCCTACACGGTGCTGGACACCGAAGGCAAGCCGGCGACCGCGGTGCGCAAGGTGCAGGAAGCCTCGCAGCAGCAGGGCGCCAAGTTCTTCGCGGGCGGCATCCTGTCGTCCGAAGCGCTGGCCATGGGCAAGGAGGCCGAGAAGGCCGGCGGCGTCTTCATCACCACCGCGGGTGCCGACGAGATCACGGGCAAGGACTGCAACCCCGCCACCTTCCGCTGGTCGGTGCCCACCTTCGGCGCGATCGAGCAGACGGTGCGCCCGCTGATCGCCAGCATGCCGAAGGCCAAGCGCTGGTACACCATCACGCCGCAGTACGTGTTCGGCGAGGGCCTCCTGGGCGCGGCCAAGAACATCTTCCAGGAGAAGGGCATCGAGCACGTGGGCAACAGCTACCACTCGCTCAACGAGAAGGAGTTC
>NZ_JBFTPJ010001097.1:0-1770 GCF_056398445.1 Variovorax sp. 01T439_2 | reverse complement strand
GTCGGCGGCCTACCTCTACACGCTCGATCTCGACAGCCCTGCGCTTGCGTGGGAGTACCTGCGCCGCCATCCGCAGTACCAAGCGGACTGGGCACGTCGCGCCGCATCGCTCAAGCGGTGGGGGTTGCGACAGCGCCGAAGACCCCCGTCTCGATGCGCGCGAAGCGCGACCGTACTGGATCGCGGCGGCTGACGAGTTGCTGCACGTGCGCGCTTCGCGCGCGCACGGTGCGCCGACCCGACCGGCCTTCGACCTTTGGCGCGTGCCTGGCCGCAAACGCCTCGCGCTCGATGGCACTGGCCTGATGCTGCTGACCGAGGTGTCCGCGCAGCGGCTGCGCATGTCGCTGGCGGACGACCTCTGCGATGGCGCGGCCTACGCTTGCACCGTCCCGCTCGGTCCCGGCCTGCGCGGCCAGCTGGATGCGTTCAACGCGCAGGCGCAGGTTCTTCAGGGCCATGCGCCGGTCGAGGATTCCACGCGGGCTGTCACCCGCGCCGCGCTGCTGCATCTTCGCGCCCTGCAGGCGCTCGACGGCGCGCAAGCCGACGCGTCGCACCGCGAGATTGCCCAAGCGCTATTCGGTCTCGAGGCCGTGATGGGCTGGCACGCCGATGGCGAACTGCGCGCTCAGGTCCGGCACCTGCTGCGGCGGGCTGAGTGGTACATGGGCGGTGGCTATCTGACCCTCGCGGGCATACCGCGCACCGCAGTCGAGTCCCCCGGAGACGAACTGGTGCGCTGAATATCTCCCTGCGCAAAAAGGCCCTTRCTCCCGAGACTGCCTCCAYTGGGCTGCGAATGGTTCGCGGCCCCGYGACAACGATGGAGGCCCTCATGGCAAGTGCCAGTTCCYTGTTTWCCGCCCGCGCTKCGRCGGCTGCGCCGCGGCCCCTGCGGTGCCCRCCGCSCCRGYCAACCCCGAGTTCCTGACCACCGAYGAGGCCGGCGCCTTCCTGCGCCTGTCSCCGCGCACGCTGGAGAAGCAYCGCGTGCTCGGCGGGGGGCCGCGCTTTCGGAAGTTCGGCGCGCGCGTGGTCTACGCGGTCGAGGATCTGCGGGCCTGGGCGAACAGTCGGGCCTAYGAGATGACCTCCGAYCCCGGYTACGTGCARCGCGACTCCGTCCGYTGACCGGCRMGCAGGGCAGGGAGCRTCACCCATGTCGAAGCGTCCGAGCGAACGCGAACAGCTGYCGCTGTTCCGCGCGCTGCCGGGMSSTGACATGSCGCTGCGCGATGCGCAGGACCTGATGGCCTACCCGTTCTTCTCGCTGGCCAAGTCGCCGCGCRCSGTGCCGATCCGCTTCGAAGCCGGCGGTGTCTCGCTCACCGTCGAAGGGGTGCCCGAGCACGGCATCGCCACGATCTGGGATGCGGACGTGTTGATCTGGGCCGCGAGCCAGATCGTCCAGGCCAAGAAGGAAGGCATCGCGCCTTCGCGCCTGATGGTCGCCACGCCCTACGAGATCCTGCGCTTTGCGCAGCGCGGCACCGGCCGCAGCGACTACCTGGCGCTGCGCGCCGCGCTGGACCGGCTGCAGTCCACCACCGTCGCCACGACGCTGCGCCAGCGGGAGCGTCCGAACGGTGCGATGCGCGTGCACCGCTTCTCCTGGATCAACGAATGGAAGGAGTACATCCGACCCGACGGACGCGCCGACGGCATCGAGTTGATCCTGGCCGACTGGTTCTTCTCGGGCGTGATGGACGAGGCCTTGGTGCTCACGCTCGATCCCACGTACTTCCGGCTTTCCGGCGGCATCGAGCG
>NZ_JBFTPJ010001096.1:0-1771 GCF_056398445.1 Variovorax sp. 01T439_2 | reverse complement strand
GATCACCAACTGGCAGACTTCTGGGGCAATTTCACGTTCTACGAAGTGGGTCATCACCGCCAGCATGGTGGCAAGTTTCTCTCTCATATTTCTGGAAACACAGTCGCGCGGCATCCAGGTTACTGTGGCGATCGTCATGCTTGCCGTGCTCGTCTACGTCTGGCGACGACCGGAGCAGCCGAGCATGCCCACAGCGGTCTAGACATGATGGTCGCCGCCCAGTAGACAGGCGACCGGTCTCCAACATCGTAGGTTGCATCCAAGGACGCAGAGCTACACGCTGCGACTTACGTCGTCAGCAACAAGGAGACCGACCATGCAAGAGCGAAGATTCACGTGGGTTTGGATGTCCGCAAGGACAGTATCAGCATGGCGGCGCCCGATATACGAGGCTGGCCCGGCGATTTCGCTATTTGCGCGCGACGGACAAAGCGTTCAACACCGAAATGGTCATTGCCCCCACTGAGGTCTTTATCGAGGTTTCTGCGACCGGTGCGAAATAGGGGGAGTGATTCGCTACCACTCCTCTGCCATCGGACTTCGCAGAAACGATTGCCCGTGGGTCAAGGCCACCTATGAAGAAAAACATTGCCGGAATGCCGGCTTCTGTGAACGCCGAGAAGTCTTCGCTCGCACCAATCGCCGGGACTTGCACAACCATTTCACCAAATGCTTTCCGAAGCTCCGCTATGGTGCCATTCACCAGTTCCTCGCTGTTGATAACGGAGCCCGTTGCTGCGCCGAACTCGATCGTCGGTTCTGGCGCAGCCGCCATGGCCGCTGCCGCCAGCGCCGTGCGACGTACGCCTGCTATGAGCTTTTCGCGAACTGCCGGCTGGTATGAACGTATGGTTCCACGCACAAGAACTCGATCCGGAATGATGTTTCCCGCACTTCCGCCCTGGAAGGCTCCTACCGTTACGACACCGAACTCCGTCGGCTCCTTCTCTCGGCTCACCACAGTTTGGACGTCCTGCACAAACCGCGAACCGATCACGATGGGATCAATAGTTCGCTGAGGTGCCGAACCGTGCCCACCTATACCTTTGAACACGATCTCAAAGCTGTCGGAGCTGGAAGTAATTGGACCGGCACGAAAGCCGATTTGACCGGCAGGAGAACCCGATACGTGCAGGGCAAACGCGAAGTCAGGACGGGGAAAACGTTTCAGCAACCCATCGTCAATCATTGCTTTGGCGCCAGTCCCGAGCTCCTCGGCCGGTTGCGCGACGAACAGCAATGTGCCTTTCCATCGATCCTTTAACGAAGCCAGAATTCGTGCTGTTCCGACCCAGCTTGCCATGTGCACGTCATGGCCACATGTATGAGCGACAAAGGTCTGGCGGCCGTTCCATTCGACCTGGACCTTGCTGGCGTATGGCAGGCCGGTCTTTTCTTCCATGGGAAGTGCGTCCAACTCGGTCCGCACCATCACCGTTGGACCGGGACCATTCTTGYAGACCGCAACCACACCCGTGCCACCAACCTTCTCGGTTACATCGAAGCCCGCACGGCGCATTTCGTCAGCGAGTTTCGACGCGGTTCGAAACTCCTTGAAGCCCAACTCAGGATGCGCGTGAAGGTCCTTGTAGAGCGACTCAAGCGAAGGATACTCGCGGTCGAGGGGGGCCGTGACGCCGATCCCAGGTCCAGGAGCCTGGGCAAACAAAGAGGTCGAGACTCCCAGGCAGCAGATTGCAACTCCGAGGCGAAGCGATCGCTGTATCCAATGAAAGTTCTTCGCAAGTTGACGTGGCATGTCCGCTGATCC
>NZ_JBFTPJ010001095.1:0-1775 GCF_056398445.1 Variovorax sp. 01T439_2 | reverse complement strand
GTGCGGGCAGATCATCACCGCGGCGCCACTTGTGCGCCGCTGTCGTTTCAAAAACACGCGATTCCGAGGAGACACACCCATGACCGACCGCCCCTGGCTCAGCAGCTATCCGCAAGGCGTGCCCGCCGACATCGACGCCTCGCAGTATTCCTCGCTGGTCGGTCTCATGGAGGAGAGCTTTGCCAGGTACGCCGACCGCACGGCCTACAGCTTCATGGGCAAGGACGTGAGCTATGCGGAGACCGACAAGCTCAGCAAGGCCTTTGGCGCCTACCTGCAGGGGCTCGGCCTCGCCAAGGGCGACCGCGTCGCGGTCATGATGCCCAACTGCCCGCAGTACCCGATCGCGGTCGCGGCCATCCTGCGCGCCGGCCTGATCCTGGTGAACGTGAATCCGCTGTACACGCCGCGCGAACTCGAGCACCAGCTCAAGGACTCGGGCGCCAAGGCCATCGTCATCATGGAGAACTTCGGCACCACGCTGCAGCAGTGCATCGCGGCCACGCCCATCAAGCACATCGTGCTGGCGGCCATGGGCGACCGGCTCGGCTTCCTCAAGGGGGCGCTCGTCAACTACGTGGTGCGCAACGTGAAGAAGCTGGTGCCGCACTACAGCCTGCCGGGCGCGGTGCGCTTCAACGATGCGCTCGACCAGGGCGCGGGCCGCACGCTGAAGGCGCCGGCCCTCGGCCCCGACGACGTGGCCGTCCTGCAGTACACCGGCGGCACCACCGGCGTCTCCAAGGGCGCGGTGCTGCTGCACCGCAACGTCATTGCGAACGTGCTGCAGTCCGAAGCCTGGAACGAACCCGTGATGGCCCAGGTGCCGGCGGGCGAGCAGCCCACGAGCGTGTGCGCGCTGCCGCTCTATCACATCTTCGCCTTCACCGTGGGCATGATGCTGAACATGCGCACGGGCGGCAAGCTGATCCTCATTCCGAATCCGCGCGACCTCGCGGGCGTGCTCAAGGAACTGTCCAAGCACACGATCCACAGCTTTCCCGCGGTCAACACGCTGTTCAACGGGCTGGCCAACCACCCGGACTTCAACACCGTCAACTGGAAGAACCTCAAGGTGTCGGTGGGCGGCGGCATGGCGGTGCAGGCGGCGGTCGCGAAGCTCTGGCTCGAGAAGACCGGCTGCCCGATCTGCGAGGGCTACGGCCTGTCCGAAACCTCGCCCTCGGCCACCTGCAACCCCACCAACAGCAAGGCCTACACCGGCACCATCGGCCTGCCGCTGCCGAGCACCTGGCTCAAGCTGCTCGACGACGAAGGCCGCGAGGTGCCGCCGGGCCAGCCCGGCGAGATCGCGATCAAGGGCCCGCAGGTGATGGCCGGCTACTGGCAGCGCCCCGATGAGACCGCCAAGGTCATGACGCCCGACGGCTACTTCAAGAGCGGCGACATCGGCGTGGTCGACGAGCGCGGCTACTTCAAGGTGGTCGACCGCAAGAAGGACATGATCCTGGTCTCGGGCTTCAACGTGTACCCGAACGAGATCGAGGACGTGGTGGCGCAGATTCCGGGCGTGCTCGAATGCGCCGCGGTCGGCGTGGCCGACGAGAAGACCGGCGAGGCTGTCAAGCTGGTGATCGTCAAGAAGGACGAGTCGCTGACCGAAGCGCAGGTGCGCGAATACTGCAGAGCAAACCTTACGGGTTACAAGCAGCCGCGGATCGTGGAGTTCCGTGGCGAACTCCCGAAGACGCCAGTCGGAAAGATCCTGCGGCGCGAACTGCGCGACCTGAAGAAGTAAGGGTTCGGCCCGGGTT
>NZ_JBFTPJ010001094.1:0-1779 GCF_056398445.1 Variovorax sp. 01T439_2 | reverse complement strand
CTGTGGTTCTACGTGGGCATCGCGCCCGGCCTGCAGCCCAACTTCCGCGAGCTGGTGGTGTACGGGCTGTGGATCGGCGCGCTGTGCCTGACGGGGCTGGGCCTCTTCTACTTCTGGCCGACGCAGATACCGCCGCTGGCCATCGACGTGTCGGGCTATCCCGGCTTTGCGATGCTGCAGGGCGTGGACGCAGCGGGCAACGCCTGCCCCTCGATGCACGTGGCGGTGGCCATCTTCACGGCCATCCGGCTGGACCACGTGCTGCGCGAGGCGCGCACGCCGGTCTTCCTGCGCCTTGCCAACTGGCTGTGGTTTGCCGCCATTGCGTATTCGACATTGGCCGTCAAGCAGCACGTGGTGCTCGACGCGCTGGCCGGCGCGCTGCTGGGAATGGCCTTCGCGCTTCCTTCGCTGCGCTGGCGGCCGGAGGGCATGCGCCGGAGCAATACCCTGGTGGGAGCGGATATCATTGGCCATCACTGACCCACAAGCCGAGCGAGGAAGGGGTCGATCCCATGGCGCGCCCCGAGGGCGGCGATCGATCAGCGGCCGGCACACGACAACAGGCATCGCACGATGAGTTCGCTGAAGGAATTGCAGGACCTGATCCACGAGAAGTACGGTATCGAACCGTCCAAGCTCGACCCCAACGCATCGATGCGCGAAACCGGCGGGCTCGACTCGCTGGCATTGGCCGAGTTCCTGTTTGCCATCGAAGACCACTTCGGCATCACCATGCCCGATGAAGACGCCAACATCGACACGCTGAACGAACTCGCGGTGCTGGTCGACAAGGTCAGGGCCGCGAAGACAGCGTGAAGCACGAGGTCTGCGTCACCGGCCTGGGCGTCGTGGCGCCGCACGGCGACGAGCCCGGCGCGCTGTTCCAGGCCCTGCTCGACGGCCAGTCGGCCATCCGGCCGGTCTTCCCCGAACTGCCCAAGCCCGCCGCCGCCGCCACGGTGGACTTCGACGAAACACGCTGGTTCACCAAGCTGCAGCTCGCCGGCGTCGACCGCGTGAGCCAGCTCGCGGTGGCCGCCGCCGACCTCGCGCTGCGCGATGCAGGCCTTGCCGCCCACAACGACGCCGATCCTGAACGCATCGGCATCTATGCCGGCTGCGGCATGGGCGGCGCCGCGGCGCTCGAAGCCGCCTACCGCGGCAACGGGCGGGTCTCGCCGCTCACCATTCCCGCCTTCATGCCCAACGCGCCCGCCGCCCACGTCGCCATGCGCCAGGGCGTGCAGGGGCCGGTGCTGACCTACTCGGTCGCCTGCGCCTCGTCGTCGGTGGCCATTGCCGAAGCGGCCAAGGCCATCGAGCGCGGTGAAGTCGACATGGCCATTGCCGGCGGCAGCGAAGCGCTGATCGTGCCGGGCGTGGTGCTGGCCTGGCAGGCCATGCAAACCCTGGCCAGCTTCCAGCCCGGCGAAGCGGCCGGCGCGGTGCGGCCCTTTGCGAGCGACCGCAGCGGCTTTGCGCTGGGCGAAGGCGCGGCCTTCCTGGTGCTCGAATCCGCCGAACGCGCACGCAGCCGTGGCGCCCGCAGCTACGCCACGCTGGCCGGCTGGGGCCTCGGCAGCGACGCCACCCATCTCACCAAGCCCGACGCACCCGGCCAGGCGCGCGCGCTGCGCCAGGCGCTGCGCCAGGCCGGCCTCCAGCCGCGCGACGTGGGCTACTGCAATGCGCACGGCACGGCCACGCGCATCGGCGACGTGGTCGAGCGCAACGCATTGGCCGATGTGTGGGGCGACGACCTGGACAGCCTGCGCG
>NZ_JBFTPJ010001093.1:0-1781 GCF_056398445.1 Variovorax sp. 01T439_2 | reverse complement strand
TGGCGAGCCTGGGCTCCAAGGTGCTGCAGATCCGCTCGGTGGAATTCGCCGGCAAGTACAAGGTGCCGCTGCGTGTGCTCTCGAGCTTCACGCCGTGGGACATCGACATCAATGAAGAGGCCAAGTCCGGCACGCTGATCACTTTCGAGGAAGACGAAAACATGGAACAAGCCGTCGTATCCGGCATCGCTTTCAACCGCGACGAAGCCAAGATCTCGGTGCTGGGCGTGCCCGACAAGCCGGGCATCGCGTATCACATCCTCGGTGCCGTGGCAGACGCCAACATCGAAGTCGACGTGATCATCCAGAACCTGAGCAAGGACGGCCGGACCGACTTCAGCTTCACGGTGCACCGCAACGAGTATGCGAAGACGGTCGACCTGCTGCAGTCGAAGGTCATGCCCTCGCTGGGCGCGACCGAGATCGTGGGCGACACCAAGATCTGCAAGGTCAGCATCGTGGGCATCGGCATGCGCAGCCACGTGGGTGTTGCCAGCAAGATGTTCCGCGTGCTGAGCGAAGAGGGCATCAACATCCAGATGATTTCCACCAGCGAGATCAAGACCTCGGTCGTGATCGACGAAAAATACATGGAATTGGCCGTGCGCGCGCTGCACAAAGCCTTCGACCTGGACCAACCGGCCGCCTGATGGTGGCATAATCTCGGCTTCTTTCAGGAACTGTGACCGAGTGGCCGAAGGTGCTCCCCTGCTAAGGGAGTATGGGGTGTAGAGCCTCATCGAGGGTTCGAATCCCTCCGGTTCCGCCAATACGGCTTCTGGTGCCTTCCAGAAGCCTCCGAATAAGCCCCGTAAGTCGTTGATTTACGGGGCTTTTTCTTTGCCTGCGCCTACGGGAGCATTCGGCGCTTTCCGGCATTTACCGGCCCCAGCCGCCCCATTTGGGTGGTAGCCCGGGTGGTAAACGCCAATCCGGTGGTAAAGGCCCGGCGCCGGGCGTGTGGTAAAACCCGCGCCCATGGCTCGACACACTCTCACGGCGCTGGCCCTCAAGGCGCGACTCGCCGACGCGCTCGCGCTCGCCGCGCAGACGAAGAAGCCGCAGCGCATCGGCGACGGCGACGGCCTGCTGCTGACGGTGGCGGTGTCGGGCACGGCGTCCTGGGTGCTGCGCTACCGCCGGCCGCGCTCGGGACTGCGCAATGACCACACGCTCGGGCGCTGGCCCACCGTGGGCCTGGCCAAGGCACGCGAGCTGGCCGAGGCAAGCCGGCGCCTGGTGGCCAGCGGCATCGACCCGGCCGAGCAGCGCGCCGTCGTCAAGCAGGAGCGCGTCGCCGCGGCGTCGCCCGACACGCTGCGCAAGCTGTTCGACGATTGGATGGCGACCGCCAAGAGCGACAAGAGCGCGGTCTACCGCGGCAACATCGAAGCCGCGCTGAAGAAGGATGTGTTCCCCAAGCTCGGCGCCAAGCCGCCGCACCTGGTGACGCGCGCCGAGATCCTAGAGGTGCTGCGCGTGGTCGAGGGCCGCGGCGCCCTCGAGATGGTGCGGCGCCTGCGCATGTGGCTGCGCGAGCTGTTCGAGTTCGGCATCGACGACGAGAAGCGCCCGGCGCTGCTGGCCTCGCCCGTGCCCATGGGCACGCTGCGCAGCTTCAAGCCGCACAAGGCGCGCAACTTCCCGGCCGTGACCAACGCGCCGGCCGTGCCGAAGCTGATGGCGGCCCTGCGCAGTACCGGCAATTGGACGGTGCGCGCGGCGCTGCTGTTCTCGGCCTACGTGTTCCAGCGGCCGACCGAGATCGGCCGACCGAGATC
>NZ_JBFTPJ010001092.1:0-1782 GCF_056398445.1 Variovorax sp. 01T439_2 | reverse complement strand
AGCTATGACTCTCACCGAACTCAAATACATCGTCGCAGTGGCCCGCGAACGGCACTTCGGCAAGGCGGCCGAGGCCTGCTACGTCTCCCAACCGACGCTCTCGGTGGCCATCAAGAAGCTCGAGGACGAACTCGAGGTCAAGCTCTTCGAGCGCAGCGCGGGCGAAGTCACCGTCACGCCGCTCGGCGAGCAGATCGTGCAGCAGGCGCAGAGCGTGCTCGACCAGGCCGCCAGCATCAAGGAAATCGCCAAGCGCGGAAAAGACCCGCTGGCCGGGCCGCTGAACCTCGGCGTGATCTACACCATCGGCCCGTACCTGCTGCCCGACCTGGTGCGCCAGGTGATCGCGCGCACGCCGCAGATGCCGCTGGTGCTGCAGGAGAACTTCACCGCCAAGCTGCTCGAGATGCTGCGTGCCGGCGAGATCGACTGCGCGATCATGGCCGAGCCCTTCCCCGACACCGGCCTGGCCATGGCGCCGCTGTACGACGAGCCCTTCATGGCGGCGCTGCCCACGAAGCACAAGTTGGCCGACCGCGAATCGGTCACTTCGGAAGAGCTGCAAAACGAGACCATGCTGCTGCTGGGCACCGGCCATTGCTTTCGCGACCACGTGCTCGAGGTCTGCCCCGAGTTCGCGCGCTTCTCGAGCAACGCCGAGGGCATCCGCAAGAGCTTCGAGGGCTCGTCGCTCGAGACCATCAAGCACATGGTGGCATCGGGCATGGGCGTGACGCTGGTGCCGCGCCTGTCGGTGCCGGCCGAAGCGCTCAAGCCCAAGGTCAAGGGACGCAAGGAGCCCGAGCAGATGGTGCGCTACCTGCCGGTGCGCGACGCGCAGGACCGCGATCCGCCGACGCGGCGCGTGGTGCTGGCCTGGCGCCGCACCTTCACGCGCTACGAGGCGATCGCGGCCTTGCGCAACGCGATCTATGCCTGCGAGCTGCCGGGTGTCAAGCGGCTGTCGTAGAGGCAAAGACGCGAACTTCGCCTACGCGGCGGCCGTTCGAATTCGTTGATCGCCGGGATAGAGTGGCGCTGTTGCGAAGCCGCGGGTCGGCTTTCAGAATAGCGCTGTGTTCCGCAAAACCTCAAGAAAGAGTTTCCAGCCATGGCCAAAGCATCGAAGAAAGCATCGTCGTCGTCCTCTTCGTCCGGCAAGGTGCCCAAGAAGGGCGGCACCGTGGTGGCGCAGGAATCCGGCAGCCGCAACGCGCCCCTCATCAACATCGGCATCGAGCGCCAGGACCGCGCCGCGATTGCCGAGGGCCTGAGCCGCGTGCTGGCCGACACCTACACGCTCTACCTCACGACCCACAACTTCCACTGGAACGTGACGGGGCCGCACTTCAACTCGCTGCATGCGATGTTCATGGGCCAGTACACCGAGCTCTGGGGCGCCACCGACATCATTGCCGAGCGCATCCGCGCGCTGGGCCACTACGCACCGGGCTCCTACGCCGAGTTCAGCAAGATCGCCACCGTGCCCGACGTGCCCCAGACCCCGCCCAAGGCGATGGAGATGGTGCGCATCCTGGTCAAGGGCCACGAGACCGTGTCGCGCATCGCACGCGAATTCATCCCCGTGGCCGAGGAAGCCGGCGACGACCCGACGGCCGACATGCTGACCGCGCGCTGCACCGTGCACGACCAGACCGCCTGGATGCTGCGTTCGCTGCTCGAGGACTGACCCTCCGAGCCCGCGAACCCAGGAGCGGCACAATGGCCGCTCTTTTTTTGCCCGCCGCATGCTCGCCCGCCGTTTTGCGCTCTATCTCGACC
>NZ_JBFTPJ010001091.1:0-1787 GCF_056398445.1 Variovorax sp. 01T439_2 | reverse complement strand
CGCTGACGCCGCGGTTCAAGGTGCCGGTGATCGCGCCGATCGGCGCCGCGATGCGGCTGCTTTGTTCGAAGCTCGCGGTCACGCCCTGAGGCGGTGCGAGGCAACGAAAGAAGCTCAGCCGACTTCTGCGATCAGCTCGATCTCGACGCAGGCACCCATCGGCACCTGTGCCACGCCGAACGCGCTGCGCGCATGCGCGCCTTTCTCGGGGCCGAACACTTCGGCGAAGAATTCGCTCGCGCCATTGGTCACGAGGTGCTGTTCGGTGAACGTGCCCACGGAGTTGACCAGGCTCATGACCTTGACGATGCGCGTGACCTTGTTCAGGTCGCCCACGGCCGCATGCAGCGTGCCGAGCAGGTCGATGGCGATGGCGCGCGCGGCCTGCTTGCCTTCTTCGGTGCCGATGTTCGCGCCGAGCTGGCCGGCCCAGACCTTGCCGTCTTTTTTGGCGATGTGRCCCGAGAGGAACACGAGGTTGCCGGTGCGAACAAAAGGCACGTAGGCCGCGGCGGGGGCAGCGACCGGGGGCAGGGTGATGCCGAGGCTGGAAAGCTTGTCGTAAACGCTCATTGAAGATCCTTTTCAGTGGGTTGCGATGAAGTCTGTGATTGTGACTGCGCTGCCTCTTCGGCCTGCGCGCGCAGCTCCTCGATGGGACGCACCGTCACGCCCACCTTGAGCGTGTGGCGCGCGCCGCCGTGCAGCACGCCGCGCATCGGCGAGACGTCGGAGTAGTCGCGGCCGATGGCGAGCGCGACGTAGTCTTCGCCGGGCTGGCGCCCGTTGGTGGGGTCGAAATCGGCCCAGCCGCCGGTGCTTTCAGGACCGTCGCCTTCGCCCGGCAGGTAGACCGACACCCACGCGTGCGAGGCATCGGCGCCCACCAGCCGCGGCTGGCCCGGCGGCGGCTGCGTGAGCAGGTAGCCGCTCACGTAGCGCGCCGGCAGGCCCATGACGCGAAAGCACGCGATCATGATGTGGGCGAAGTCCTGGCACACGCCCTTGCGCTGCGCCAGCGCCTCGGCGGCGGGCGTGTTGATCTCGGTGCTGTCGGCGTCGTAGGCGAAGTCGCGGTACATGCGCTCGGTGAGGTCCATGGCCACGTCGAAGGTGGGCCGCTCGGGTGCGAAGCTCGCGCGCGCATAGGCCGCGAAGTCGTCGTGGCGCGGCACGTAGGGCGATGGAAACACGAACTCCGAGGCCGGGTCGAAGGTGGCGTCCTTGCGGTAGCGGAAGCGCTCGCGCACGGCCTCCCAGGGCAGCTCGCGCGCAATGCCGGGCGCGAGCTGCGGCGCCCCGGTCTCGACCACGCTTTCGGCCGTGACGACGAGGCTGTCGTGTGTGGCCTCGAGCGCGAAGAAGGCGCGCGTGTTGCCGTAGACGTCGGGCACTTCGCTGCGCTGCGCGGGCGACGGCTCGATCGCGAGCTTGTGGCTCACGAGCCGCTGCGAGGCGGTGGCCAGCGGCTTCAGGTGGGCCAGGTGCTGCGCCGTTTCGACCGCGGGCGAATACTCGTAGCGGGTTTCGTGCGTGACGTGAAGGAGCATGGGGGTCCTGTGGGGTTGCAGTGCGAAGCGGCGCGGGCCGTCCCRCCTCAGGCGCCGACCGAGCGCAGAGATTCCGAGGTGAGCGTGAAATAGCGCGTGCCGATGGCGTCGGACACATGGTAGGCCGCCGTCTCGCAACTGGCCAGAAGCTGCACCAGCGCCGGGTAGTCGGCTTCGGCGCCGGCCGCGCAGAGATGCTCGAGCGTCCAGGCGGCGGGGTCGGGCAGCTCGTAGGAC
>NZ_JBFTPJ010001090.1:0-1790 GCF_056398445.1 Variovorax sp. 01T439_2 | reverse complement strand
TTTGCGGCCTGATAGCTTTGCGTGGCAATCGATTCGCCCACGGTAAGTTTCACGAGCTCGGCCACCGAGGTGGCGCCCGGCGCCAGCGTGGCGACCGTGCGGCCGCCGCGCATCACCGTCACGCGGTCGGCATAGGTCTTCACGTCGGCCATCTTGTGCGTGACCAGCACCACGGCCGAGCCGCCGCGTGCGAGGCCCTGCACCGTCTGCAGGAGGCGCGCGGCCTCCTGGTCGGTGAGCACCGCGGTGGGCTCGTCGAGGATCAGGATGCGCGCGCCCGCCAGCAGCACCTTGAGGATCTCGACGCGCTGCTGCTCGGCAATCGACAGCGCATCGACGCGCTTCGATGGATCGATCTCGAAGCCCAGCTCCGAAGCCTTGTTGCGGATGTCGCGAGAGATTTCGCGCAGGCGCTCCCCGTGGCTCTGGAACTCGGCCGGCGCCGGCGCAGTGAGCAGAATGTTCTCTGCCACCGTGAACGGCCGCACCAGCTTGAAATGCTGGTGGACCATGCCGATGCGGTGCCTGGCCGCATCGCGCGGTCCGGCCAGGCGCACCACGTTGTCGTCGACCAGCAGCTGGCCCGCCTCCGGCGCATAGAGCCCGGCCGCAATGTTCATCAGCGACGACTTGCCCGCGCCGTTCTCGCCCAAGAGCGCATGCACTTCGCCCCAGCGCGCTTCGAAGTGCGCGTCGGTCAGTGCCGCAAAGCCGTCGAAGGACTTGCGGATGCCGGTGAGCTGGAGCGCGTTGGGCATGGGCGTTGCTCTTTTTTTTTACTTACTTCTGCGTCACCACGCCCTTGACGAACCAGTCCATCTTCCAGAGGTCGGCATCCGACAGCACCGCGCCCTTGGCCACGCGCTCCTTGCCGTCGCGGTCGGCGAGCGGGCCGGCGTAGACCTGCTTGCCCTTCATGATGGCGTCGCGCTCGGCCGTGATCTGCGACGCCTTGTCCTTGGGCACCGCGGGGCCGAAGCCCGCGATGTCGGTGCCGCCGTCCTTCATCTCGATGAAGGCGCCGTACTGGCCGGGCTTCCAGTTGCCGGCCATGATCTTCTTGAGCTCGGGCGACAAGAAGCGGTCCCACACCCACACCGACGAGCACAGCGTGGCCTTGGGCGCGAACTGGCGCAGGTCGCGGTGGTGGCCGGTGCCATACACGCCGCGCTCCTGCGCCACGATCTGCGGCGTGGGCGAATCGACGTGCTGGCCGATCACGTCGGCGCCCTGGTCGATCAGCGCGGCCGCGGCGGCGCGTTCCTTCACCGGGTCATTCCAGGCGCCGGTGTAGATCACGTTGACCGTGGCGTTGGGGTTCATCTTCTGCGCACCGAGCGCGAAGGCGTTGATGGTCCAGTTCACCACGCCGAAGGGGTTGGCCGCGACGAAGCCGAGCTTGCCGGTCTTGGAGGCCGCGCCGGCGGCCATGCCGCACAGGTACTGGCTCTCGTAGGTGCGGCCGTAGAACGATTCGAGGTTGCTGCCGTTGGTGGTGCCCGAGCCGTTGAGAAAAGCCACGCCGGGGTACTTGGCGGCCAGGTCCTTGAAGCTGTCGGAATAGCCGAAGGCGGTGCCGATCACGATGTTGGCGCCGCGCTGGATGAACTTCTCGGCCGCGGGCTTGATGGCCGATGCGTCTTCGGGCACGTTCTCGACGAACTGGATCTTCTGGCCGATCTCCTTCTCGATCTTCACGCGCGCCTCGTCGAAGGCCTGCGTCCAGCCGCCGTCGTTCTTCGGGCCGAAGTAGAGCATCGCGATTTTCGGCTTGTCCTTGAGCGTGAAGC
>NZ_JBFTPJ010001089.1:0-1791 GCF_056398445.1 Variovorax sp. 01T439_2 | reverse complement strand
GTGCCGAAGGGATCGAAGGTGGAGTTGTTGTGGAACGAGGGGGTCAGGTCGCGGCCGAGGCGGATTTCACCGAAACCACCCGACAGGCTCACCGTGGAACGGCGGGAGAAATTGGCCACGCCTTGACTGCCATCGTCGTTGGCGACCGGCGCTTCGAGCCAGAAGCTCGCGGCCAGGCCGCCACCGAGGTCTTCCGTACCGCGGAAGCCCAGGCGGCTGGTGTTGTAGCCCGAATGGGTCATGCCAACGCTGCTGGTCCGCACGCTGCCCTGATTGACGTAGAACGGGTTATAGGCAACCGGGAAGCCGAAGGCGTTGTACGTCACGCCATGGTTCAGGTCGCGCGAGCTGTTCGAATAGCCGCTGATCGAAGCGTCGACCACGCCGAACAGCGTGACGGACGACTGAGCCGAGGCAACACCGGCAACAGCCAGGGCAGCCAGAGCAACTGCCCTTCAGGGCCAAAAACTAGAGTGGGCCCGCAACGCCGGGGAACCCAAAGAAAAAAGCCCCGAGCCTTGCAGCTCGGGGCTAAATCCACCAATTGGAAGGGTGGAGGAGACAACCGGTGCGCACGGGTTCATGCGCCATGAAATAAAGTATATCGGTTGTTTGTTGCGTTGCAACAAGCAAGTGACGATTTCCCCACATACCAACGGATGTCGGCGTGATTTTTTGCTGAACATCCCTGAATGGATCTGAACAGATGGAATGCACAGTAAGTTGGACCGGCGATGCCGGAACGCGATCGGCCATGGGTTTCGTGGCCGAAACCGGCAGCGGCCATGTCCTGATGATGGACGGCGCGCCCGATGCCGCCAAACCCGAGAACGGCGGCCAGAACCTGGCGGCCCGGCCCATGGAAACCGTGCTTGCGGGCACGGGTGGCTGCACTGCCTATGACGTGGTGCTGATCCTGAAGCGGGGCCGCCACCGCGTCGAGCGCTGCAGCGTCAAGCTGACCAGCGAGCGCGCGGAAAAGGATCCCAAGGTCTTCACCAAGATCCACATGCATTTCACGGTGGCGGGCAAGGGCATTCCTGCGGCCGCCGTCGAGCGTGCGATTGCCCTGAGCCACGAAACCTACTGCTCGGCCAGCATCATGCTCGCGAAGACCGCCGAGATCACCACCAGCTTCGACCTGATCGAAACCTGAGTCCGCGAGGCCTCAGATCCGGTGCGCCACCGTGGTCATCACGCGGGAGGCGAGCCGCATCAGGGCCTTGGCCGGGGCCGGCAGTTCCGCCGCGCCGGCATCGATGGCTTGCGCGGCGTGCTGCGCTTCGTCGATCTTCATCTGCTCGACCACGGCCCTGGAGGCACTGTCGGCGGCCGGCAGGCGGCCGAGATGGCTCTCCAGGTGGGCTTCCACCTGGCGTTCGGTTTCTGCGACGAACCCGAGGCTCAGCGGGTCCCCCAGGCGCCCCGCCACCAGGCCTAGGCCGAAAGCGCCCGCATACCAGAGCGGGTTCAGCACGGAAGGCCGGGCGCCGAGTTCGTCCAGCCGCTGGCGCGTCCAGGCCAGGTGATCGGTTTCTTCGTGCGAGGCTTCGAGCAGGCGGGCCCGCAGGACCGGGTCGCGCGCCACCGCGGCCTGCGCGGTGTAGAGCGCCTGGGCGCAAACCTCGCCCACGTGGTTCACCCGCATCAATGCCCCGGCCTCGCGCCGCTCCGAATCGGTCATCTCGCCCGGCGCCTGGGCCGGCGCGGGCGCGGCCCTTGTTGCATGGGGCCGGGCAAAAAGGGTGCGCAATGCCGCATCAGCCGCAGTCAGGACGGGGTCGAGCGTGG
>NZ_JBFTPJ010001088.1:0-1791 GCF_056398445.1 Variovorax sp. 01T439_2 | reverse complement strand
GGGGATGGAACTGAAGCACGGGGCCATGAACTGAGAGACGCGCCAATAGAAATTCTCGTCAGCGTTGCGGCGGGCGATGCCGATGACGCCGATGGACGTATCCTTGGCGAACAGCTTGGGCGTGATGTCAATCGCCGAATATGGACGGTGCACCGGAGAGGTCGCCATCGTGGCCGGGTTCGTGTGGAGGATCGAGACGTGCGAGCTGTCCAGTTCGCCTTCCATGCCCTGCAGCCAGTTGGACTCCTGGATCCACACCGTCGCATTGCGCTGCGACTTCGGCAGATCGATCCACGGAAATTGGGGAAGCGACGGGGGTTCGCCGCTGCCCATGAACACCCAGACGATGTCGGCTTTCTCCTGTGCCTTGTAAGCGGTCAACTTGACCTTCTTGCAGATCGATTGGTCGGCTGCGTTCTTCATCTCCAGGCAGTCGCCAGAGGCGTTGTAGAGCCATCCGTGGTAGTTGCATCGGATGCCTTCCTGCTCTACCCGTCCATAAAAGAGCGGTGCGAGTCGGTGGGCGCAGTTGGCCTGAACGATGCCGACCTCACCCTTGCCGTTACGGAAAGCGACGAGCTCTTCGCCGAGTAGCTTCAGGCGCACGGGCGCGCAGCCGGGCTCGGGCAGTTGAGATGAAAGCAAAGCGGGCAGCCAAACGGATCGGAACAGTTCACCGACCGGCGTTTCTTTGCTCACGTGGGACAGTACATCGAGTTTGTTGACGTGTGCCATGGTGTATTCCTTATCGAGACTCGAATCAAAGGGTGAGAAAGCCGCCGTCAACCGGGAGAATGACGCCGGTCACAAAGGAAGCAAGGTGCGAAGCCAGAAAGACAGCAGGGCCTGCCATCTCGTCTGCGCGGCCAGCGCGCTTCATCGGTGTATGCGACATGACGAACGCGACGCGGTCGGGATTGGCCCGAGAGACGGCGGTTTGCGGGGTTTCGATAAAGCCGGGTGCGATGGCGTTGACGCGCACGCCATGCTGGGCCAGGTCTACCGCCAGCGATTTGGTCAGCATCGCCACCCCGCCCTTGCTGGCGGCATAGGCCGTCGTGAAGTTCGGGGCTGCGGTGAAGGATTGGATCGACGCCAAATTGATGATGTTGCCTTTGGTGCGCTTGAGTTGATCCAGAAAAGCCGTGATGCCGTACATGATCCCGTCCAGGTTCACCGCCATGACCTCACGCCAAGTGCCAAAGTGGCCCTCCTCGCCGAACTGACCGCGGCGATGGATGCCCGCGTTGTTCACGAGAATGGACGCGTCGCCGGCCAAGTCGTGGACATGAGCCGCGGCCTGCTTCGCTTGGTCGGGATCGGATACGTCCCAAAGCACTGACCATGCGGTGCCTCCCTGCCGCGTGATCAGCGCGACGGTCTCTTCGATGGTCTGCATGTTGACGTCGGCGACCACCACCTTCGCGCCCGCTGCGGCAAGGCCGATGGCGATCTCGCGCCCCATCCCTTGACCCGCCCCGGTCACCACAGCCACCTGGCCGTCCAGCAGCGGGCTGCCGTTGAATTCGATCATCTGATAGCTCCTGATTCTCAATCGAAAGATGTTCAGATCGTCAGCCACTGACGATGGACGCGCTCCGCGTCGGCCTTGAAATCGGCGATGGAGAGCGTCTCCACAACTTTTCCTTTGGACATCACCAGGATGCGGTCCGAGATGCGCTCGGTGAGGTTCAGGTTCTGCTCGACAAGCAGGACCGCGACCCCTTCGGACTTCAGCAACTTGATCACGTCACCAATCTGTTGGACCACCATGGGTGCCAGGCCCTGTGT
>NZ_JBFTPJ010001087.1:0-1792 GCF_056398445.1 Variovorax sp. 01T439_2 | reverse complement strand
GCGCACGACCTGTTCGATGGCCGAGCGCGTGCGGGCCGGCTCGGTCGGGTCGATGGGGACCAGAATGCGCCGTCTCACGCCGACACCTGCTTCAGGCCGACTGGTTGGCGGGTTCCGGCTGCTGTTGCCGGCTGGTCAGCCACTTGCCGATCGCCACGACGGAGATGGCGCCGATCGCGGGCACGATCGTGTGCAGCGCATGCTGGCTCGCGGCCCAGCCGGCGATCGACGGATCCGACATCGCCATTTCGCCGGCCACCCAGCCCAGCAGGGCGGCGCCGAGCGTGATGATGACCGGGAAGCGGTCCATCAGCTTGAGGATCAGCGTGCTGCCGAAGATGATCAGCGGAATGCTGATCACGAGGCCGAACACCAGCAGCGGCACGTTGCCCTTGGCCGCGGCGGCCACGCCGACGACGTTGTCCAGGCTCATGACCAGGTCGGCGACCACGATGGTCTTGATGGCCGCAGCCAGGCTCGAATGGCCTTCCAGGTTCTCTTCGCCGTCATCGCCCTTGAGCAGGCCGATGCCAATCCAGAACAGCAGCGCGGCGCCCACCAGCTTGAGGTAGGGCAGCGTCAGCAGGTAGACCGCAAAGAAGGTCAGCACCACGCGCAGCACGATGGCGCCCATGCTGCCGAACAGGATCGCCTTCTTCTGCTGGGCAGGCGGCAGCGAGCGGGAAGCCATCGCGATGACGACGGCGTTGTCGCCGCTCAGGACGATGTTGATCAGGATGATCTGCGACAGGGCAATCCAGAAATCCGGACTGGTCAAAAACGACATGGGGGGTGTCTCCTCGAAGTGGACGCGGAACCACGGCGGTTCCGACGTGTTCGAGGCTACGGGCCGGCGCTGTCACCTTTCTGCCGGCTGGCTGTCAGCCACATGTCCGCCAGCTGTCAGCCAGCTTACAGGGCCGGCCTGGGCGGCACTGTTCAGGCCTTGCGCAGCGGGAAGAAGACGCTGAAGGTGTTGCCCACGCCGTCGATGTCTTCCTCCAGCGTGATGCGCGCGCCGTGCAGCGTGGCGATCTCGCTGACGATCGCCAGGCCCAGGCCGCTGCCGTCCTCCTGCGTGCCGAGCAGGCGGTGGAAGCGCTCGAAGATGCGCGCGCGCTCCTCCACCGGCACGCTGGGGCCGTCGTCGCTGATGGCCAGGCGGCACTGGTCGCTGTCGCTCTGGCCCACCTGCACGGTCACGCGGCCGCCCGCCTGGCTGTAGCGCACCGCGTTGTCGATCAGGTTGTTGATGAGCTCGCGCAGCCGGTCGCGGTCGGCGTTGATCACCAGCGGATGCTCGGCGCCTTCGAAACCCAGGTCGATGTCGCGCTTGAGCGCCTGCGGCACCCAGTCCATGCTGACCTCCAGCGCGTAGGCGTTTAAATCGAGCGGCTGCAGCTGCATGGCGTCGAGCGCGCCGGGCTCGTTGCGCGCGAGCGAAAGCAGCTGGCGCACCAGCCGCGAGAGCCGGTCGGCGCTGATGTAGAGCTGCGCGAGCGAATGGCGCACGCGCTCGGGGTCGCTCTCCCGCAGCGCCAGTTCGATCTGCGCCTTCAGGCCGCTCACGGGCGTCTTCAGCTGGTGCGCGGCGTCGGCCACGAAGCGGTTCTGGAAATCGAAGGTGCGGCCGAGCCGCGCCATCAGCTCGTTGACCTCGTCCACCAGCGGCCGCACCTCGCCCGGCACGTCGTGGATGTCGATCGGGCTCAGGTCCAGGTGCGAGCGGTCCGACACCGCGCGGCGCAGCCGCTGCAGCGGCTCGAGCCCACGCGAGATGCCGAACCAGACC
>NZ_JBFTPJ010001086.1:0-1802 GCF_056398445.1 Variovorax sp. 01T439_2 | reverse complement strand
GGGTTGGCCTTGAGCATGGCGTCGACCGCGGCTTCGGGACTCTTCTCGGCGGCTTCGGCGGCCTTGGTCGATGCGCGCATGAAGCGCTTCACGAGGTCGGGGTTCTCGGCCAGCAGGTTCTTGTTGGCGATGATGCCGGAGCTGATCTGGTTCACGCCCGAGTCGGCAAAGCGGATCGGCGTCACGGGCTTGCCGGTGGCGTCCTGCAGCTTGATGGCCTGGTCCATCACGTAGCCCAGCAGCAGGTCGGCCTGGCCGTTGATCACCGCATTGAGCTTGGTCTGGCCGTCGCCCGAGACGATCTTCACCTGCTCGGGCTTGATGTTGTTGACCTTGAGGAAAAGGGGCCACATCTGCGACATCGAGTCGCCCGGCGTGACGGCCACGGTCTTGCCGATGATGTCCTTGGGCGCCTTGATGTTCTTCTCGCTGAAGCCCATGACCGACATCGGGCTCACCTGGAACAGCACGCCGGTCGACTTGAGCGGCGCGCCCTTGGCGGCGGCCTTGATCATGGTCGTGACGTCGATGTAGCCGAAGGTCGCCGACTTGGCGGCCACCGCCTGCGCCGTGACGGCGGAGCCGCGGCCTTCCTGGATCTCCAGCTCGATGCCCTCGTCGGCGTAGAAGCCCTTTTCCCTGCCGAGGAAGAAGGGCGCGTGCTCGCTGTACAGGTACCAGTTGAGCATCAGCGTGACCTTGTCCTTGGGCTTGTCGGCCTGCGCATGTGCGGGAGCGATGGCAAAGCTGGCGAGCGCGGCAAGGGCCGAGATGGCAAGCAGCGAGGGAAGCAGTTTCTTCATGGCGTTGTCTCCTGGAGTTTTCTGGGTATGGCGAAGAAGGGAACTCAGTTCGCGTGGCGCTGCGAGGCATGCCACGGAATCATCACGCGCTCGACGATGTCGACCGCGACGAAAAGGATCACGCCGATGCTCGACAGCACCACGAGCGCGGCAAACATCAGCGGCAGGTCGAAGTTGCCGTTGGCCACCTGCAGCACGTAGCCGATGCCCGAGTTGGAGCCGACGAACTCGCCGACCACCGCACCCACCACGGCCAGCGTCACCGACACCTTCAGGCCGCTGAAGATCGCGGGCATGGCCTGCGGCAGGCTGATCTTGAAGAAGGTCTGCAGCCGGCTCGCGCCCATCGAGCGGGCCAGGTCGAGCATGTCGGGCTCGACCGACTTGAAGCCCATCACCGTCGACACCACCACCGGAAAGAAGCCCAGCAGGAACGCACTGATCACCTTCGGAAAGATGCCGAAGCCGAACCACACCACGAAGAGAGGCGCAATCGCCACCTTGGGAATGCTCTGCGAGAACACCAGCAGCGGGTACACGTACGACTCGACCAGCCGCGAGTAGGCGATGACCATCGCAATCGGTATGCCGATCAAGATCGTCAGGCCGAAGCCGCCGAGCGTGGCGAGCGTGGTCTTCCAGCTCTCGGCCAAGAGGCGCGGCCATTCGGCCACGAGCTGCTTCACCACTTCCCACGGCGGTGGAATCAGGTAGGCCGGAATCCTGAAGAGCCGGATCGCCACGTCCCACAGCACCAGCAACAGCAGGATCAAGAGGAACGGGCGCAGGGCCGGGGAAAGCAGGAGCTTGCGGAGCATGAAGACGACCCGGGGCTTGTCGACGGAGGCTTGCTACTGCTGGACCGACAGGCCCGCGGCCTTCACGAGCTGGGCATTGCTCGCGATCTCGTCCTTGATGTAGGCGTCGAACTGCTCGGGCTTGAGCGTCCAGGCATCGGCGCCCAGCTTGAGAAAGCGCTCCTTCACCTCGGGCGTGGCC
>NZ_JBFTPJ010001085.1:0-1810 GCF_056398445.1 Variovorax sp. 01T439_2 | reverse complement strand
ACCTGGCTGTGCGTGTCGCGCTCGGGCTTGAGCAGCAGCGGGTTCATGCGCACGTCGGGCACGGCGCGCGCGGCCAGCGCCTGGAAATACTGCGCGCTGCCGATTTCGCCGCCGCCCACCACGCGGGCGTTGTTGCTCATGTTCTGCGCCTTGAAGGGCGCCACCTGGAGGCCCTGGCGCGCGTACCAGCGGCACAGCGCGGCGGTCAGCCAGCTCTTGCCGGCGCCACTGGTCGTGCCGAGAACCATCACGCATCGGGTTGTCATGCGGCTATTGTCCGTTGTCGCCGCAGCCCTCTTGCGGCAGCCGCGAAGAGGCAAAGAAAAAGGGGCTTGCGCCCCTTGGTTTTTCTTTCAGCGCGCCGCGGTCTGTACCGCGGCTGCCCCGTCCTGGGGCGGCGCCTTTGCGGTGGCCGCCGGCACCTCCCAGCCGCCGCCGATGGCGCGGATCAGCCCCACGGCCGCCTGGTACTGCGCCGACTTCACCTGCAGCGCCTGGCGCCGGTTGCGCAATTCGCTGCGGCGGGCGTCGAGCAGGTCGAGCTGGCTGATGTAGCCGTTGCGGTAGCGCGTGTCCGACAGGCTGGTCGCGCGCTGCGCCGAGGTGACGGCCTGCGCCTGCACCGCCGACTGCTCCTGCAGGATGCGGATCGCGGACAGCTGGTCTTCGACCTCCTGGAACGCCACCAGCACCTGGTTGCGGTAGTTCGCGAGCGCGCCGTCGAGCTGGGCGTTGGCGCCCTGCACGCCGGCTTCGCGGCGGCCGCCGTCGAAGATCGGCAGCGAGAGCAGCGCACCCACGCCCCACGAGCGGGCCGACCACTTGAACAGGTCGCCGATCTCGGGCGATGCATAGCCGGCCGCGCCGGTCAGCGAGATGTCCGGGAACCACGCCGCCTGCGCCACGCCCACGCGGGCCTGCGCTGCGAGCACCGCGTTCTGCGCGGCCGAGACGTCGGGGCGGCGCGTGAGCACCGTGGCCGGCACGCCGGGCGGCACGGACGGCAGCGCGGTGGCCCAGTCGTCGGTGCGCAGGCCGAAGCTCGAGGCCGAGTCGCCCACCAGCACCGCGAGCGCATGCTCGACCTGGGCGCGCTGCCGGTCGAGCGCGAGCGCGTCCGACTCGGTGGACGAGACCTCGGTCTGCACGCGCGCCACGTCGAGCTCGGCGATGTCGCCGGCCTGCTGCCGGCGCTGCGAGAGGCGCAGCGTGTCGCGGTAGGCCTCGACCTGTTCGCGCACCAGCGCGCGCTCGGCGTCGAGCGCACGCAGCTGCAGGTAGGTCTGGGCCACTTCGGCCTGCACCGCAAGGCGCGTGCTCTGCAGCAGGGCCTCGCGGCTCTGTGCGTCGAGCTTGGCCGCATTGCTCGCGCCCGAGAGGCGGCCGAACAGGTCGACCTCGTACGAGAAGGTGGCGCCGATGTTGGTCATGGTGGCCGGCCGGGTGCTGGCCGTGGCCTTGTCGAGCCCGSCGCCGCGGTTGGCGCCCGCGCCCAGGCCGATCTGCGGCATGCGGTCGGCATTGGCGCTGCGCGCCAGCGCGCGGGCCTCGGCCAGCCGCGCCGCCGCGGCCTGGATGTTGTTGTTGCTGACGTCGGCCTTCTCGACCAGCGCATTGAGCACCGGATCGTTGAACGCCAGCCACCAGGCGCCGCGCGCCTGCGCTTCGGAGGGCACGGCACGCGTCCAGCCCGCGGGCGGGGCGGTGCCCTGCTCCTTGAACTCGGCAGTGGTCTGGATCTCCGGCACGCCCGAGGGCACGCTCGCGCAGCCGGCCAGCACCAGGGCTGCGACCAGCGGCAGCAAGGCAG
>NZ_JBFTPJ010001084.1:0-1812 GCF_056398445.1 Variovorax sp. 01T439_2 | reverse complement strand
CAGCAGCACCGCGGCAAAGAGATAGAACAGACCGGTCTTGACGTCCATTGGAATTCGAATTGGTACGGGGTTCGGGCTGAGCGGGATCAGCGGTACTTGGCGTCGGCCGCCTTGTTCGCTGCAATTTCTTTTTCGTAGCGGTCGCCCACGGCCAGCAGCATGTCCTTSGTGAAGTACAGGTCGCCGCGCTTTTCGCCGTGGTATTCGAAGATGTGCGTCTCCACGATCGAATCGACCGGGCAGCTCTCTTCGCAGAAGCCGCAGAAGATGCACTTGGTCAGGTCGATGTCGTAGCGCGTGGTGCGGCGCGAGCCGTCGTCGCGCACATCGGATTCGATGGTGATGGCCAGCGCCGGGCACACGGCTTCGCAGAGCTTGCAGGCAATGCAGCGCTCTTCGCCGTTCTCATAGCGGCGCAGCGCATGCAGGCCCCGAAAGCGCGGCGACAGCGGCGTCTTCTCTTCGGGGAACTGCACCGTGATCTTGCGGGCGAAGGCGTACTTGCCGGTGATGGCCAGGCCCTTGAACAGCTCGAACAGCATGAAGCTGCCCAGGAAGTCCTTGAGCGAGAAAGGCGCGGATGCGAGCTTGGAAGGGCGCGCGAGCGCGCCGGCGGYATGCGCAGCAGTCATGATGTTGGCGCTTCCAGTTATTTCCAGATGTTGAACGGGGTCTGCATCCAGGCACCGACCACGACCAGCCACACGAGCGTGACCGGAATGAAGATCTTCCAGCCGAGCCGCATGATCTGGTCATAGCGGAAGCGCGGGAAGGTGGATCGGACCCACAGGAACATGGTGACCACGCAGAAGGTCTTGGCACCGAGCCAGATCCAGCCCGGGATGAAGCTCAGGAACTCGAACGGCGGCAGCCATCCGCCGAGGAACAGCACGGTGCACAGGATCGAGACCAGCCACATGTTGGCGTACTCGGCCAGGAAGAACATCGCGAAGCTCATGCCCGAGTACTCGATCATGTGGCCCGCAACGATCTCGGACTCGCCTTCGACCACGTCGAAGGGGTGGCGGTTGGTTTCCGCCAGGCCCGAGATGAAGTAGACGACGAAGATCGGCAGCAGCGACAACCAGTTCCACGACAGGAAGCCGATGCCCATGTCGGCGAAGGTGCCCTTGCCCTGCCCCGTCACGATGTCGGTCATGTTCAGGCTGGCCGAGACCATCAGCACCACGACGAAGCAGAAGCCCATCGCGATCTCGTAGCTCACCATCTGTGCCGAGGCGCGCAACGCGCCCAGGAAGGCGTACTTCGAATTCGATGCCCAGCCCGCGATGATCACGCCGTAGACCTCGAGCGAGGTGATGGCCATCACGAACAGCAGGCCGGCGTTGATGTTGGCCAGCGCCACGTCGGGGCCGAAGGGAATCACGGCCCATGCGACGAGCGCCGGCATGATGGTCATGATCGGGCCGAGCAGGAACAGGCCCTTGTTGGCGACCGTCGGAAGAATGATTTCCTTGGTCATCAGCTTGAGCGCGTCGGCGATGGGCTGCAGCAGGCCCAGCGGTCCGATGCGGTTCGGTCCGATGCGGATCTGCGTGAAGCCGATCGCCTTGCGTTCCCAGAGCGTGAGGTAGGCCACGGCCCCCATCAGCGGAAGCACGACCACGATGATCTTGATCAGCGTCCAGATCACGGGCCAGGCCAGGCCCGTCCACCAGCCCGCGTGGACCAGTCCCTGGCCGAAAGCATGCACTGCGTCGATCATGCCAATGCCTCCTCGGCACGGGCCGGAGCAGCCGATGCGTTGCGCGCATCGGCGGTGAGTTGCAGCGACGGTGCGCGGCGCACGAT
>NZ_JBFTPJ010001083.1:0-1821 GCF_056398445.1 Variovorax sp. 01T439_2 | reverse complement strand
CGAGACAAAACCGCCGCCGCCCAGCACGTAGTTGCCGAGCGTGAGCGCGAAATGGTCCGGATCCTTGCGCGGATAGCCGGGCTGGCCGATCAGCACGTGGGCCTGGGCCGAAGCGAAGGGAATGCGCTCGTCCTTGGGCGCGGTGAGCGCGGCCACCGGCGCAATCGCCGGGAGCGGCGTGCACGCCTCGGGCCCCGGCAGCCGGGAGAGCAGCGCGGTGGCCATGGCCTCGGCCTCGGCGCGGGTCACGGCGCCCACGATGCTGAGCTTGGCCCGGCACGGCACGATCAGCTCCTGGTAGCGCTGCCGCATGGCGGCGGTGTCGATGCGCGCGAGCGTGGCCTCGGTGACTTCCTGGCCGTAGGGATGGCCGCCGTAGACGGCCTTCGCGAAGGCGCGGCCCGCGATGGTTGCCGGCTTGGTGTTGGCCTCCTTCAGCGAGGCATTGATGCGCTCCCGCTCGCGCTGCCAGATGTCGTCGGGAAAGGCCGGCTCGCCGATCTCGCGCGAGGCCAGCGCCACCACCTTGGCGCGCAGCGCCGGGTCGGACAAAGTGCGCAGCGAGTAGCTGGCGCGGTCGGTGCCGGCGCTGGTGCCGAACTCGGCGCCCAGGTCGGCCCAGGCTTCGCCGAGCGCGTTCTCGTCGAGCGCCGGCTCGCCGTTCTTGCCGGCGCGCACGCCCTTCTCGACCATGGTCGCGGTCGCGCTGGCCAGGCCGGCCTGGCCGGCCGGATCGCGCCGGCTGCCGGCATCGAAATCGATCTGCACGTCGACGATGGGCAGCGCCTGGGTCGACACCAGGTAGATCTTGGCGCCGCTCGCGAGCGTCCAGTGCTCGATCGGCAGCGCGGCCTGTGCGGCGTTCAGGCCGGCGAAGGCCGTGGCGGCCGCGAACAGCGCGGAGCGCAGGATTTTTGTCATGGGGGTCATTGAAGAATCCGGGCCTTTCAGCGCAGTTCGCCCTGCGGGGCGGCAAAACCGCGGCCGCGCGGCCTGGCGTCGAGCGGCAAGGGGCGCAGCGTGGCCACGGTGAGCTGGTCGTCGCCGAAGTATTTGGCGGCCACGGCCTGCACCTGGGCCGGTGTCACGGCCTGCAGCTTCGCGACGATGCGCGCGCTGGTGTCCAGCGGCAGTCCCTGCACCCAGTTGCTGCCGAGCTCGCGGGCTTGCGCCATCACGGAGTCGCGCTTGTAGGTTTCGCTGGCCACCCACTGTGTCTTGACGCGCGCGAGTTCGGCTTCGCTCACGCCCTCCTTCGCGACGCGCGCCACCTGGGCGCGCAGCGCCGCCTCCACCGCTTCGGCGCTCTTGCCGTGGGCCGGCACGCCCACCAGCGTGAACAGCTGCGGCCCGCGGCCGGCCAGGCCCGAGTAGGCGCTGGCCGAATCGGCCACGCGGTCGGGGCCCTGGGTCAAGGCACGGTCGAGCCGTGCACCCGTGTAGCCGTCGAGCACGGCCGACAGCACTTCGAGCGCCCACACGTCGCTGTCCGCGGCATCGATGCTCTCCAGCTGCGGAATGCGGAACGCGAGCGACACGTAGGCCTGCTCGGCCGGCGCCTTGAACTCGATGCGGCGGATGCCGCGCTGCGCGGGCTCGGTGCGCGGCTTGCGCGCAGGCACGGCGCGCGCGGGGATGCTGCCGTAGTACTTCTCGGCCAGCGCACGCACCTGGGCCACGTCGACATCGCCCACCACCACCACGGCGGCATTGGCGGGCACGTACCAGTGGCGGAAGAAAGCGCGCGCGTCGTCGGGCGTCATCGCGTCGAGGTCGCTCATCCAGCCGACCACGGGGCGGTGGTAGGGCGAGGCCGTGAAC
>NZ_JBFTPJ010001082.1:0-1823 GCF_056398445.1 Variovorax sp. 01T439_2 | reverse complement strand
CTTCGTGCAGCGCGGCGTGGGCGACGTGCTGCTGGCCTGGGAGAACGAAGCCTTCCTGGCGCTGAAGGAATTCGGCGCCGAGAAGTTCGAGATCGTGGTGCCGTCGATCTCGATCCTGGCCGAGCCCACCGTGGCGGTGGTCGACAAGGTGGTCGACAAGAAGGGCACCCGCGCGGTGGCCGAGGAATACCTCAAGTACCTGTATTCGGACGAAGGCCAGGACATTGCGGGCCGCAACTTCTACCGCCCGACCTCGGAAAAGGCCAAGGCCAAGTACGACAAGCAGTTTCCCAAGCTCACGCTGGTGACCATCGACCAGGCCTTCGGCGGCTGGGCCAAGGCCGACAAGGAGCACTTTGCCGACGGCGCTTCGTTCGACCAGATCTACACGACCAAGCAGAAGTAATCCGCCTCGCACCTCGAAGCGAAATCCCGAAGAAAACCGAAAGTCCCTCCGTGTCCGTTCTCCTGATTGCCGGCAGTCCCTCCGCACCTTCGCGTTCCAGCGCATTGCTCGAGGCCGTGGGCGAGCGGCTGGCCGGCCGCAGCGCGCGCATCGAACGGCTCGCGATCCGCGACCTGCCGGCCCAGGCGCTGCTGCTGGCGGACTGGAACCATCCGGCCATCGAGCGCGCGATTGCGCAGGTGGCGCATGCGCGCGTGGTCGTGGTGGCGACGCCGGTCTACAAGGCCGCCTACAGCGGCGTGCTGAAGGTTTTTCTCGACCTGCTGGCGCAGAACGCGCTCAAGGGCAAGACCGTGCTGCCGCTGGCCACCGGCGGCAGCCCGCACCACATGCTCGCGCTCGACTACGCCTTGCGGCCGGTGCTGCATGCGCTGTCGGCGCGCCACATCCTGCCGGGTGTCTACGCGACCGATTCGCAGATCACGCTCACGCCCGAGAACGCCTACCAGGTGCATACCGACCTGGCCGAGCGGCTCAACGAGGCCGTCGAGGTGCTTGCGACCGAAGGGCTGAAGCTGCCCGCCACGCACGGCTTCGAACCCGTGCCGTTCTCCAGGGTGCGATGTAGTGTCTAGAACGGGTTCTTGATCGAACCCGAGTCCGGCCAGCCCCATTCCTGTTCCCGCTCTTTGAAGCCGCCGCTGCGCGGCCAGGGCGCAGCCTTGCCCGAAGTTTTTGCACAAGGAATCACGCATGAACCCCGTCGCCACCGAAGACTCCGCACTCGACGCGCAGCCCCGCTCCATCTGGAAGGCGCTGCGGGACCTGGCCATCAGCACGATCGTGGTGACCGCCATCGCGCTCATCGTCGGCTTCATCTCGGCCTGAGGCCACCTGCATCCGCATCCGCATTCGAAAAGGACGAGTCCATGACTTCCATCTCCATCCCGCGCCGCCGCCTGCTGCAAGGCGCCGCAGCCGCCGCAATCGCGTTGCCTTCCTTCGCCGCACTGGCCCAGGCGCCGGCGCGGCAGCTGCGCATCGGCCACCAGAAGGGCGCCCTCAGCATCCTCAAGGGCCGCGGCACGCTCGAGAAGCGGCTGGCGCCGCTCGGCGTCGCCGTGAAGTGGACCGAGTTCACCGCCGGCCCGGTGCAGCTCGAGGCGCTGAACGTCGGCTCCATCGATTTCGGCGACGTGGGCGAGGCGCCGCCGATCTTCGCGCAGGCCGCCGGCGCGCCGCTGGCCTACGTGGCCACCACGCTGCCGCGGCCCCAGTCGGAAGCGGTGCTGGTGCCCAAGGGCTCGGCCATCAGGACCGTGGCCGAGCTGAAGGGAAAGAAGGTCGCGCTCAACAAGGGCTCGAACGTCCACTACTTCATCGCCAAGCTGATCGAGAAGCACGGCCTTGCCTACAG
>NZ_JBFTPJ010001081.1:0-1824 GCF_056398445.1 Variovorax sp. 01T439_2 | reverse complement strand
GCGTCACGCCGATCACGGCGCTGGCAATCGCGATCCGGTCGATGCCCATGACGGGCTCGGCCAGCCACCACCATCCGCCCAACGCGGAGAAGACCGGCGCCAGCCCTCCGAACGCCGCCGCCTGCGACGCGCCAAGGCGCGCAACGGCCGCGCCGAAGATCCACAGCCCCAGCAAGCCCGCGACCGCGCCCTGCATCAGCGCCTGCCACAGCACGTCGCGCAGCGGCGCATCGGCAAGGCCTGTTCCGCCCCGCCACAGCAGCCACGGCACCAGCAGGATCGCCGACCACGCACTGACGACCGCCGCGCCCTGCCATGCGCCGAGGCCGGCGCGCCTGAACGACAGCGTGAAGCCGGCCCACAACGCGGCCGCAAGAAGAAAGAGCAGATCGCCGCGCCAGGCGCCCGCATCGGCGCCGCGAAAACTGCCCGCCCCCAGCATGCCGATGCCCGCCGCAAGGAACACCAGGCCGAGCGCCCGCGCGCGGTCCGGGCGTTCGCGCCAGAACATCCAGGCCAGGCCCGCGGCAAAGAGCGGACATGCGCCCGCCATGAAGACACCCATGTGCGCCGACGGGGCGAACCTGGTGCCGCTCATCGCCACCAGCCCGAAAGGCAGCCCCGCGCCAAGCACCATCCCGGTCAGCCACCGCAGCGGCACCCCGCGCGGCAGCAGGCCGACGCGCAGCCACACGGGCATGAGCACGATCGCCGGTATGCCGTAGCGCAGGATCGCCAGGTCGGCCGGAGCGATGGTGGTGGTGGTCGAATGGCGCGTGGCCACCTGCCAGATGCCCGCGATCAGCGCCGAGGCCACGCCGGCGGCCAGGCCGGCTGAAACGCGCACATTGACCGTCATCTGTTGGCTCCGTTGAATGCGAAGCCCGCAGTGTTCGGTCAATGCAGGCGGCGCGCTTCCAGATTCGTGCGCATCTGGCTCGGTGCCATGCCAAAGGCGCGCCGGAAGGCCACCGTGAAATGCGCATGGCTTGCAAAGCCCAGGTCGGCCGCAAGCGCGCTGATGCTTGGCTCACCTTCGCGCAGGCGATCGAGCGCGAGCGTCATGCGCAGCTGGTTGCGCAGGCCATGCAGGCTCGTTCCCGTGTGCATGCGGAAGCGGCGCGCCAGGTGGAAGGCCGAGCAATGGACCGCCTTGGCGATCTCGTCGAGTGTGTCGCTGCGCTCCGGTGCCGCGGCGATGTAGTCGCGGGCGCGTTCGACCGCACGGTGGACCTTCGGCGGCGCCGGCCGATCGGCCGGCCGCACGCTCTGGACCAGGCCGGCCAGATGCTCCTGCACCTCGAGCGCATCGATCGCCTGCATCGCATGGGCCTGCAGGCATTGGCGCAGCAGCAGTTGGCCGCCCAGCGGCAGGAACACCCGGCCCGCCGGCGCCAGGTCTTCGACGAGCGTGACCACCACACTGCGCTGGCCCGCCATCGGGTGCTTCAACTGGTAGGGTCCGTCGGGCGACAGCCACAACGCGGCCGCGGGATCGCAGACGAAGGCGTCCGCGCCCAGCCGGCATTCGAAGCGCTGGCTCAGCGGCAGCAGCAGGCGCGGCCCCTGCACGCGATAAGGCGGGCTCCAGCCGGGCTCGGCCGACTCCAGCGTGGCCAGCTGGCAGCTGATGGAGCCGCTTTCGAAGAGCACGCTGCGAAGGTAGGTCATGGGTGTGAAAGGCAGCAGTGCCGCCCGCCCGGATTCTGCCAGCCGGGTCACAGGCCCTGGTGTTTACCCCGAAGGCGCTGAAGGCCGATTGACAGCCTCGCTGCCTACGATCGAGGGAATTTCATCCGGAGGCACCATGAAGACCACTCCCAC
>NZ_JBFTPJ010001080.1:0-1829 GCF_056398445.1 Variovorax sp. 01T439_2 | reverse complement strand
GGGATGCACCGAGGCGACGGTGTTCGGGCCCTTCTACGTGCCCGATGCGCCGGCATACCGCAATGGCGACGACATCTCCAACGGCGCGAGCGGCGAGCCCTGCTTCGTCGCCGGCACCATCCGGGGCATCGGCGGCGAGCCGATCGGCCATGCGAGCATCGACGTGTGGCAGTCCGACGATGAAGGCTGCTACGACGTGCAGCGCCCCGGGCTGGACCATGCGCAGGGTCGTGGCCAGCTGAAGAGCCTGGAGGACGGGCGCTACCACTTCAGGTCCATCGTGGCCGTGCCCTATGCCATTCCGCACGATGGCCCGGTGGGCCAGATGCTGGAGCAGCTCGGGCGCCACCCGTGGCGTCCCGCGCACCTGCACTTCATGATCAAGGCGCCGGGCTACGAGACGCTCATCACCCATGTGTTCCGCTCGGGCGGCAACTACCTGGGCTCGGACGCCGTCTTCGGCGTGCGCTCTTCCCTCATCGCCGACTGGAAGCGCCACGAGCCCGGCGTGGCGCCCGACGGAACGCACATGAAGGTGCCGTTCCACACGCTCGACTACGACTTCGTGTTGAACAACGCATCCAGGGACTAGAGGCATGGAGCGCTTCGTCTACACCGCGAGCCCTTCGCGCATCGTCTTCGGCGCGGACAGCATCGACCAGCTGCCGGCGGAGATCGAGCGCCTGGGCGCGACGCGCGCCCTCGTCCTGTGCACGCCCAACCAGCGCGAGCAGGCGCAAGCCATTGCCGACCGGCTGCCGGGCCGCATCGCAGGGATCTTCGACGAAGCAGCCATGCACGTGCCGATCGAGACCGCGCGCAAGGCACGCGCACTGGCTTCGGAGCTGAAGGCGGATTGCGCGCTGGCGGTGGGTGGTGGCTCCACCATCGGGCTCGGCAAGGCGATTGCGCTGGAGTCCGGCCTGCCGATCATCGCGGTGCCGACGACCTATGCGGGCAGCGAGGCGACGCCCATCTACGGCATCACGGAAGCGGGCCTGAAGAAGACCGGGCGCGACGCGCGCGTGCTTCCGCGTGTCGTCATTTACGACCCCAAGCTCACGCTGTCGCTGCCCCTGGACCTGACGGTCACGAGCGCGATCAATGCGATGGCGCACGCGGCGGAAGGCCTGTATGCGCACGACGGCAACCCGGTGATCTCGTTGATGGCCGAAGAAGGCATCCGCGCCTGCGCGGCGGCGCTGCAGCCGCTGCGGGGCAACCCGCGCGACCTGCCCGCGCGCAGCCAGGCTCTCTATGGCGCCTGGCTGTGCGGCACGGTGCTCGGTGCCGTGTCGATGGGCCTGCACCACAAGCTGTGCCACACGCTGGGCGGAACCTTCGACCTGCCGCATGCGCAGGTGCACACCGTGGTTCTTCCGTATGCGCTGGCGTACAACGCGAGCGCGGCGCCAGAGGCCATGGCGCGCATTGCAAGAGCCCTGGGAACCGCGGAGGCGGCCATGGGGTTCTTCGAACTCGCAAGAACGCACGGCGCTGCCGTGTCGCTGAAGGCCATCGGCATGCCGGCCGCCGGTCTTGAGCATGCAGCCGATCTGGCAGTCTCCAACCAGTATCCGAATCCGCGGCCGCTCGAGAAGGCGGCGCTGCGCGCCCTGCTCGGCCGCGCATGGGAGGGCGCGCCGCCGCAAGCCTGATCAGGTGGCTCGCGCCTGCGGCGCAGGCTCGCGGCTCGACCGTTCATGGAAGAGCCCGAAGATCAGCTCGCGCAGCCAGCGGTTGCCGCTGTCCTGGTGAAAGCGCTCGTGCCACTGCTGGCGGATCTCGAAGGGCCTGACCTCGAACGGCGCGTCGACGCTGTGCAGGTC
>NZ_JBFTPJ010001079.1:0-1832 GCF_056398445.1 Variovorax sp. 01T439_2 | reverse complement strand
GGGCTTCGCGCTGCTGGGCACGCTGGTCGGGCTCGGCACCATCATCGCGGGCATCGGTCCGCGCACGGTGCCCGACGTGGTCTACCACGCGCTGCTGCTCTGCGTTCTCGTGGCGGGCCTGGCCTGGGCGGTGCGATGCCGGCGGGCCTGATGGTCGGCGAGGTCATTCGCCACCTTCTTGTCAGGAGGCACAATCCCGCCATGCCGCGCATCCTGCTGATCGACGACGACGAACATCTCGCCGCGCCGCTGACCACCTACTTCGCCCGCTTCGGCTACACGCTGGAGAGCGCGGTGCGCCCGAGCGAAGGGCTCGCCAAATTGCGCGCGGGCCCGTTCGACGCGGCGATCCTCGACGTGATGCTGCCCGAGATGGACGGCTTTGCGCTGTGCCGCGAGATCCGCAAGGAGAGCGACATTCCCATCGTGATGCTCACCGCGCGCGGCGAGGTGATGGACCGCGTGGTCGGCCTCGAGCTGGGCGCCGACGACTACGTGCCCAAGCCCTTCGAGCCGCGCGAGCTGGTGGCGCGCGTGCAGACCATCCTGCGCCGCCAGCGCAGCACGCCGGCGGCGGCCAACGGCAACGGCACCCAGCACCGCGTGTTCGACGGGCTGTCGATCGACCTCGACCGGCGTCAGGTGCTGCGCCATGGCGAGCGCGTGGAGCTCACCGGCACCGAGTTCGAACTGCTCGCGCTGCTGGCGGCCGAGCCCGGCAAGGTGTTCAGCCGCGACGACATCCTGAACCGCCTGCGCGGCCACGAGGCCGAGCTCTACACCCGGGCCGTCGACATCGTGGTGAGCCGCCTGCGCAAGAAGCTCGAGCCGCTGGACTGCATCAAGACGCTGCGCAATGCCGGCTATGCGCTGGCCGTCGCGCGCAGCGAGCCTGCATGAGGCGCAGGCGGCGGAGTTTGCGCGAGGCGCTGCACGGGATCGCATCGCGCCGCGCGGAGCTGCACAGGCAATGGCATGCGCAGTGGCACGAGAAGGTGCAGGGCAAGCGCCGCTGGCGCCGCTCGCTGCGCATACGGCTGGTCATGATGTTCGTGATGCTGGCGCTGGTGATGGCGGCGGTGTTCATGGGCGGCATGAAGAAGTCCTTTTCCACCGGCTGGGCCGAGGCCGCCAAGCCGATGCTGGTCGACTATGCCGACCGGCTCGTCGCCGAGATCGGCACGCCGCCCGACGTGGCGCGCGCGCAGGCGCTGGTCGCTCGGCTGCCGATCACGATCCGCATCACCGGCCCCAAGGTCAACTGGGACTCCAACCCCGGCGGCAGCAACGGCCGCGGCGGCTGGATGCACGACCGCGACGAAGAACCCTGGAACGACAAGTGGTTCGTCCGCCCGACGGCAGATGGCCACCGCGTCATCTTCGGCTGGTCGCCCAGGCTCTGGCAGCTCGCGCCGCGCATCGTCGGCTGGGCCACGCTCTGCGCGCTGCTGCTGCTCGTGGTGCTGGGCTATGCCTATGTCAGCCGGCTGCTGCGGCCGCTGATCGACATCCGCGAAGGCGCGCAGCGCTTCGGCCGCGGCGAGTTCACGCAGCCGATCCCGATCCGCCGCAACGACGACCTGGGCGACCTCGCCGAGCACATCAACACCATGGCCGACGACATCCAGGCCATGCTCGATGCCAAGCGCGGGCTGCTGCTGGCGTTGAGCCACGAACTGCGCTCGCCGCTCACGCGCGCCCGGCTCAATGCCGAGCTGCTGCCGGCCACGCCCGAAAGCCAGGCCGAGCGCGAGGCGCTGCTGCGCGACTTGAACGAGATGCGCGACCTGATCAGCGACCTGCTCGAGAGCGAGCGGCTCGCAAGCCCGCAC
>NZ_JBFTPJ010001078.1:0-1832 GCF_056398445.1 Variovorax sp. 01T439_2 | reverse complement strand
GCCATGGTGCACGTCGAAATCGACGATGGCCACGCGCTCCAGCCCGTGCACCTCGAGCGCATGCCGCGCCGCAATGGCCACGTTGTTGAGGAAGCAGAAGCCCATGGCCTGTTCATAGCAGGCGTGGTGCCCGGGCGGGCGCACCGAGCAGAACGCGTTGTCGACCTCGCCCGCCATCACCGCGTCGGTGGCAGCAATGGCGGCGCCGGCGGCGCGGCGCGCAGCCAGCAGGGTGAAGCGGTTCAAAATGGTGTCGGGGTCGAGCTGCGCATGGCGGGGGCCGCCGGCCGGCTCGTCGGCCACCAGGCGCTGGTGCAGCGATTCAAGGTGTTCGAGGTGCGCCTCGCTGTGTGCGCGGGTGATCTGGGCCAGGGTGGCCAGCGGCACGTCGCGGTGTTCGAGGGCATCGCCCACGCCGGTGAGCAGCAGCCTGTCCTCGATGGCGTCGAGCCGTTCGGGACATTCGGGATGGCCCCGGCCCATGTCGTGCTTCCAGCAATCGCGATGTGTGAAGTAGCCGGTCTTGCCCATGTGTTTGCCGTGTCTCTGTCGTATCTAGACCTCACACGGCATGGGGCCGCGCAGTCTTACGGTATCGTTTGCATATGGATACAAATATGGACGTTGCTGCGAAGCTTGCCACTTTGCTGAGTCAGCTTAACACGGTGATCGTGGGCAAGGAGCCCCAGGTGCGCGACTGCGTGGCCTGCCTGCTCGCGGGCGGGCACCTGCTGATCGAGGATGTGCCGGGCGTCGGCAAGACCACCCTCGCCCATGCGCTGTCGCACACCTTCGGGCTGCAGTTTTCCCGCGTGCAATTCACTGCCGACCTGATGCCGGGCGACCTCTCGGGCGTGGCCATCTACGACCGGGGCCAGCAGGCCTTCGTCTTCCACCCCGGGCCGATCTTCGCGCAGGTGCTGCTGGCGGACGAAATCAACCGCGCCAGCCCCAAGACGCAGAGCGCGCTGCTCGAGGCCATGGAAGAAAAGCAGGTCACCATCGAAGGCGAGACGCGGCCGCTGCCCACGCCCTTCTTCGTGATTGCCACGCAGAACCCGCAGGACCAGCTCGGCACCTTCGCGCTGCCCGAATCGCAGCTCGACCGCTTCCTCATGCGCATCTCGCTGGGCTACCCCGACCGCGCCGCCGAACGCGAGCTGCTCTCGGGCGCCGACCGCCGCGAAATGCTGGCCACCCTGCCCGCGCTCCTGACAGCCGGCGAGCTCACGGCGCTGCAGCAGCGCGTGCAGCAGGTGCATGCGGCCGAGCCGCTGCTGAACTACGTGCAGGACCTGATCGCGGCCACGCGCTCCGGCCGCTGGTTCCTGCAGGGCCTCTCGCCGCGCGCCGGCATTGCCGTGCTGCGCGCCGCCAAGGCGCAGGCGCTGCTGGCCAACCGCAACTATGTTGCGCCCGACGACGTGCAGTCGATCCTGCCGCAGACCATTGCGCACCGCCTCACGCCGGTGGGCGACGCGGGCCGGGGCGCGGTGGAGCAGGTGCGCGCGATGATCGCGGACGTGCCGCTGCCGTGAAAACAAGCACGCCCGCCGGCCGCCGATGATCGCGTCGCTACGCTCGCGCATGGACGGCTGGTTCCTGTCGCGCCGGCCGCCTTCGGACACGCTCGAGCTCACGCAGCGCAACGTCTACATCGTGCCCACGCGCGCCGGCTGGACGCTGGGCGCCACGCTGCTGGTGCTGCTGATCGCGTCGATCAACTACCAGCTCAACCTCGGCTACCTGCTGACCTTCCTGCTCGCGGGCAGCGTGGCCGTGGGCATGCACGTGAGCCACGCCACGCTACGCGGCCTGGCCATGCACATGAT
>NZ_JBFTPJ010001077.1:0-1840 GCF_056398445.1 Variovorax sp. 01T439_2 | reverse complement strand
ACCCTGGGCCGCCGCACCGACTGGCTGCCGCTGGCCGGCGAGGACCAGTACGCCGGCATCGGCCAGCGCACGCTGATCAGCGAAGCCGGTGACCATTCGCTGCTCGACATCCGGCTGGTCGAGTTCGCGCCTGCCGAGAGTGCTGCGCAGTGAGTTCCGTCCTGCCAGCCAGCCGCCCGGCCATGGAGGCCGACGGCGACCAGCAAGAAAGCGTTGCACGCGACCGCCTGCAGCCCGTGCTGCTCGACCGCCTGACCGACAAGCAGCCGCAAAGCCGCCAGGAGCGCGCGGGCGCGTTCCTCATGAGCGGCAAGCTGCTGCGCGACTCGGTGCTGCGCGACCTGCAGTGGCTGCTCAACACCACCAACTTCGGCGCGGACCACACCATCAACGCCATGCCGCGCGCGCGACGCTCGGTCGTGAACTACGGCGTGCGCGGCTGGGCCGGCGGACGCATGTCGGAGGTCGACTTCGCGGACGTCGAGGCCGCCATCCGCGCCGCGATCATCGACTTCGAGCCGCGCATCATGAAGGACAGCATCGACGTGCGCTGCGTCACCGACGCCACCGACCTGGAGCACCACAACCTGCTCGCGCTCGAGATCCGCGGCACCTTGTGGTCGGTGCCTTACCCGATTGAATTCATCCTGCGCTCCGAGCTCGACCTCGAGAGCGGCCACATGGTCCTGCGCCCGACGGGAGGGCTCTGAATGGACGCCAGGCTGCTCGACTACTACAACCGCGAGCTCACCTACATGCACGAGCTCGGTGCCGAGTTCGCGCAGCGCTACCCGAAGATCGCCGGGCGGCTGGGCATGCGCGGCATCGAGGTCAGCGACCCCTACGTGGAGCGCCTGCTCGAGGGCTTCAGCTTTCTCACGGCGCGCATCCAGCTCAAGATGGATGCGGAGTTTCCGCGCTTCTCGCAGCGGCTGCTCGAGGTGGTGTACCCCAACTTCCTCGCGCCGCTGCCGGCCATGGCCGTGGTGCAGATCGACGGCAACCTCAACGAGGGCTCGCTGAAGGCCGGCTACGAGCTGCCGCGCCACACGATCATGCGCGGACGCATGATCAAGGGCGAGCAGACGGCCTGCGAATTCCGCACCGGCCACGAGGTCACGCTGTGGCCCATCAGGATCGCGGATGCAAGCATCGGCCCCGTGCCCGCGGAAATCGCGCATGCGATGCCCGCCGTGGCCCAGCGCGCCAGGAGCGCGATCACCATCAAGCTCGAAGCGGTGGGCGGCACCACCTTTGCCGAGATGCCGATCGAGCGGCTCGAGTTCTTTCTTTCGGGCGCGGAGCTGCATGCGCTGCGCGTGCTCGAGCTTGCGGTGCACCACAGCATCGGCACCGTGTGCCGCAGCGGCCCGGGCAGCAAGGCGCGCATCGTTCCGCTCGGCGACGAAGCCATTCGCCACGAGGGCTTCGATCCCGAGCAGGCGCTGCTGCCGTATGACGCGCGCTCGTTCCAGGGCTACCGGCTGCTGCACGAATACTTCGCCTTCCCCGACCGCTACCTGTTCTTCAGCGTGAAAAACCTGCGCGCGGCGGCCTCGGCCATGGGCGGCACCACGATGGAAATCGTGATCCTGCTCGACCGCGCCGACGCCGACCTGGAGCGGCTGGTCGATGCCAAGCACTTCTCGCTGTTCTGCACGCCCATCATCAACCTGGTGCCGCGCCGCAGCGACCGCATTCCGGTGGGCCCCGGGCAGCACGAGCACCATGCGGTGATCGACCGCACGCGCCCGCGCGACTTCGAGATCTTCACGGTCGAGCGCGTCACCGGCCACATGGCGAGCGGCTCGGAAGAGCGCGAGTTCAGGCCCTTCCTGGG
>NZ_JBFTPJ010001076.1:0-1845 GCF_056398445.1 Variovorax sp. 01T439_2 | reverse complement strand
TCATGAAGGTGTTCCCGCCTGCGCTGCTGGGCCGCATCGTCACCATTCCCTACTACCCGCTGTCGCCCGACATGATGAAGAAGATCGTGCGGCTGCAGCTGGGCCGCATCAAGAAGCGCGTGGAGACCAACCACGGCGTGCCCTTCGAGTACAGCGACGCGGTGGTCGACCAGGTGGTTGCGCGCTGCCAGGACCCGGAGTCGGGCGGGCGCGTGATCGACGCGATCCTGACCAACACGGTGCTGCCCACCATCTCGGTCGAGTACCTGCAGCGGCTGGCCTCGGGCGGCGAGATCCGCCGCGTCGCGCTCGATGTGAAGGACGCCGACTTCACCTACGCGTTCGACTGAGCAACTGCGCATCAAGAGTAAAAAATGGCCGATCACGAGTTCCGCATCGAGACAGATTCACCCGCCAAGGACGACCTGATGTTCTGGCGCATCGTGGGCCACGAGGCGCTGGCGCGCCCGTCGGCCTACGAACTCACGGTGCTGTCSAAGAACMAKGCGCTCGATGCCAAGGACATYCTCGGCCGCGCCTTCGACGTGGTCATCCAGTTCCAGGACAAGGACGGCGGCGTGCACGAGCGCCACTGCCAGGGCCATGCGGTGCGCTTCGTGCGGGCCGGGCATGTGGGCAGGCATTTCGAATACCGCATCACGCTGCGCTCGTGGTTCTGGCTGCTCACCAAGCGCACCAACTCGCGCATCCTGCAGGACAAGAAGGTGCTCGAGGTGCTCGACGCGGTCTTCGAAGACAGCCCGATCAAGCGCTTCAAGAAGACCAAGGCCGGCAACGTCATCGGCACCCACACGCCCCGGCGCTACTGCGTGCAGCACCAGGAGAACGACTACCAGTTCCTCTCGCGCCTGCTGGAGGACGAAGGCATCTACTACTGGTTCGACGCGCACGACGCGCCCGGCACCATGCACCTGTCGGACGCGAGCGACCTGGCGCACGAGAAGCTGCCGGTGGAAGGCACGCTGCGCTACATGTCCAGCGACGCGAGCGAGGCGCGCCACAACGAGATCTCGCGCTGGGTGAGCGCACGCCAGTTCGACACCGGCAAGCAGGCCTCGCGCGACAGCGACTTCAAGGCGATCAAGAAGAAGCTGGCTGCCACCATCGATGTGAAGGACGACCACGAACTGGCCGACTTCGAGGAGTTCGAATTCCCGGGCGGCTACTTCACGGGCGACGACGGCGAGAACCGCACCAAGCTGCGCGGCGACGAGCTCAACGCGCGCCGCGACCGCCACTGGGCGCTGACCACCTGGCCCGACGTGGCCGCGGGGCGCAGCTTCAAGTTCGAGGGCGACCCCGACGGCACGCGCAACGGCGACTACGTGATCGCGGCCTGCACCTTCATGGCAAGCCACCCCGGCTATGAAAGCGTGGGCGCCGGCACGGCCGTTCCACAGGACCTGCGCACGGCGCTGGCCGGCGTGCTGCGCGACGATGCGGTGAACGCCGACACGCTGCAGGTGCTGGAAGACCTGATCGCCAGCACGCCGATGCTCAGCACCTCGCAGCCGGGCACCAGCGCATTCCTGATCACGGCGATACCGATGGAGCGGGCCTACCGGCCGCCGCGCCTCACGCCGCGCGTGACCATGCCCGGTCCGCAGACGGCCATCGTGGTCGGCCCCGCGGGCGACGAGCTGCACGTGGACGAGCACGGCCGCGTGAAGGTGCACTTCCACTGGGACCGCTACGACGAGAGCAACGAGAAGTCGACCTGCTGGGTGCGCGTGTCGCAGCCCTGGAGCGGCAARGGCTGGGGCGGGTACTTCATTCCGCGCATCGGCCAGGAGGTGATCGTCGATTTCATCAACGGCGACTACG
>NZ_JBFTPJ010001075.1:0-1847 GCF_056398445.1 Variovorax sp. 01T439_2 | reverse complement strand
GCGGGAAGCCCTTCGCAGCTGATCGTCGAATCGCTGAAGGACGAGGTGGGCATCACCATGCTGCATGTGCCCTACCGCGCGAGCCCCATCGCCGATCTCGTCGGCGGACAGGTCGACACCTTGATGGAACCCATCGCCACGGGCTACCCGCTGATCAGCAGCGGCCGCGTGCAGGCGCTGGCCTACTCGGRCCCCACGCGGCACCCCGCGCTGCCCGACGTGCCCACGCTTTCGGAGGTGATGCCGGGCTTCTCGATGATGTCGTGGCACGGCATCTGGGCGCCCGCGAACACGCCGGCCGCGGTGCTCAACCGGTTCAACGCGGTGTTCGTCGAAGCCAGCAAGGACCCGGACCTTGCCAAGCGCATCAAGGATCTCAACAGCGAGCCGCTGGGCGTCACGCGCACCGAGATGAGCGCGATGGTGCGGCGCGACGCGGAGATCTACAGCCGCGTCGTGAAGGCGCGCAACATCCGCGTGGATTGACCTGCCGCGCCCATCGGCTTCCACTCCTCGCGGCCCTTAACATCGGCCGTGATGACCGCTTCACTGCCACCCGAAATCATCCCGCAGCTGGCGCAGGCGCGCGCCGTTCTCGAGCGCCACCTGGCCGGCACGCTCCAGGCCATCCACCTGTTCGGCTCCGCCGTCGATGGGGGGCTCAAGCCGCACAGCGACATCGACCTGATGGTGACCGTGGAAGCGCCGCTGGCCGCACAAGTGCGGCATCCGCTGATGACGGACCTGCTGTCGGTGTCGGGCAGCCCCGGCACCGATGGCCCATGGCGCCCGCTCGAAGTGACGCTCGTGGTGCGGGACGAGGTCGTGCCCTGGCGCTATCCGCCGCTGCGCGAGCTGCAGTTCGGCGAATGGCTGCGCGAAGAGTTGCAGGCCGGCATCGTGGAGCCGGCCATGCCGGACCATGACCTGGCGATCCTGCTCACGAAGCTCCGGCAGCACAGCGTCTGCCTGCTCGGCCCTCCTGCGGACGAACTGTTCGACCCCGTGCCGCGCGCCGATTTCTCGCGCTCCCTGCTGGACACCGTGGCGCAGTGGAACGACGCGCCGGATTGGCAGGGCGACGAACGCAATGTGGTGCTGGCGCTGGCGCGCATCTGGTTCAGTGCCTGCACCGGCCAGATCGCGCCCAAGGATGCCGCCGCCGCATGGGCGCTGGAGCGCCTGCCCGTCGAGCACCGGCCCGTGCTGGCAAGCGCGCATGCGGCTTACCTGGGCCGTGCGCCGGACAACTTGGCCGATCGTCCTACCCAGCTCGCGGCATTCGTGCGCTACACCAAGGCGCTGATCGAGGGTGCCGCCTGCGCAGGCCCCGCGCCCGCGCGGTGAGCCATTGCGCCAGTCGCACCCCGCCAGGCTTTTCTCCAGGCACGACGAAAAGGAGAGACACGGATGTACGTCATCATGGGTGGTACAGGGCATGTCGGTTCGGCGGTCGCGCAGGCGCTGCTCGGCCGCGGCGAAGCAGTGACGATCGTCACGCGCGACGCGAAGCGCGCAGGCGCGTGGCGCGCAAAGGGCGCCGAGATCGCCGAGGCGAATGCTGAAGACGTGGCGTCGCTGCGCGCGGCGTTGCAGCGCGGGCGCCGCGCCTTCCTGCTCAATCCATCCGCGGACACGTCGGCGGACACCGACACCATCGAGCGGCGCACGGTCGCCAACATCGTGCAGGCGCTCGAAGGCTCGGGGCTGCAGAAGGTGGTGGCGGAATCGACCGGCGGCGCGCAGCCCGGCGAGCGCATCGGCGACCTGAGCGTGCTGTGGGAACTCGAAGAGGGCCTGCGCCGCCAATCCATTCCGGCGGCCATCAACCGCGCGGCCTACTACAT
>NZ_JBFTPJ010001074.1:0-1848 GCF_056398445.1 Variovorax sp. 01T439_2 | reverse complement strand
GCTCGGGCGTGACCGTGCCCAGCGTGTCGGGCGCGCGCGTGCGGAACGGGCCGCCCGACGCCGTGAGAATGATCTTGTCGATGCGGCGCGGCCAGGTCGACGGATCTTCGGGCAGCGACTGGAAGATGGCCGAGTGTTCGCTGTCGATCGGGAGCAGCGTGGCACCGCCTTCGCGCACGGTGCGCATGAAGAGCTCGCCGCCGACCACCAGCGCCTCCTTGTTGGCCAGCAGGAGCCGCTTGCCGGCGCGCGCCGCGGCCAGGCAGGGCCCGAGGCCGGCTGCCCCCACGATGGCCGCCATCACGGCATCGACCTCTTCGTGGGACGCTATTTTTTCAATAGCATCGCCGCCACTYAGAACGGTGGTCTTGAGATTGTTCTGTTCTATCTTTTCGGCCAGCAGCGCCGCATGCGGCGCGCTCGCCATGACCGCATAGCGCGGCGAGAACCGCGCGCATTGCGCCAGCAACTCGTCGACCTTGGTCGACGCGGAAAGCGCGAAGACCTCGAAGCGCTCCGGGTGCCGCGAAATGACATCGAGCGTGCTGACGCCGACCGATCCGGTCGAGCCCAGCACAGTGATGCGTTGTTTGGGTGTGTTCACAGGAAAGCCAGCATCATTGCAATGGGCAGCGCCGGCAAGAGGGCATCCACGCRGTCGAGCACGCCGCCGTGGCCCGGCAGCAGGCTGCTGCTGTCCTTGGCGCCGGCACTGCGCTTGATCAGCGATTCGACCAAGTCGCCCACGACGCTGATGGCGGCGAGAAACAGCACGCCGATCAGCAGCAGCCACCAGCCGCGCTCGTACAGCCGAGTGTAGAGGCTGGCCACCGTTGCGCCGGCGGCCCTGTCGGCCCACACCCAGGCAAAGGCCAGCACCACGACGCCCGCCATGCCGCCCCACACGCCTTCCCAGCTCTTGCCGGGGCTGACGGCGGGCGCGAGCTTGCTGCGCGTGAACTTGAGGCCGAAGGCGCGGCCCGCGAAATACGCGAAGACGTCCGCCACCCAGACCAGCACGAGGATCGACAGCAGGAAGTTGACGCCGACCATGCGCGCCTGCACGGCCGCGAGCCACGCCACCCAGAGTGCCAGCAGCCCGCCCACCAGCCGCAGCCCGCGCGGAATGCGCGGCCAGCCCGGCACGGCCACACGCAGCAGCGCGGCACCGCCGAGCACCCAGGCAGCGCTGGCCAGCAGCCACATGAGCAGCAGCGACCGATCGAGCAGCCCGAGCCACCAGGAAAGCGCACACAGCGCCACGGTCTCCACGCCGAGGAAGACCGACAGCTGCTGGCCATAGCCGTTGAGGCGGCCCCACTCCCATGCCCCGGCGCCGATCAGCACCAGCATCACGCAGGCAAAGGGAACGTGCGACGGGTAGAAGAGCGCCGGCAGCAGGATCGCCAGCAGGACGATGGCCGTGAGGATGCGTTGTTTGAGCATGCGCTGGAGGGTCGGACCGTGAGACCCTCAGGCCAACTGGCGATCGGGTGCGGAGCCGCTGCCGGCCGTGAGTTGTGCGGAGGTCTTGCCGAAGCGGCGCTCGCGCGCCTGGAAGGCGGCGATTCCCGCATCCAGTTCGGCCTGGTCGAACTCGGGCCAGAGCTTGTCGCTGAAGAAAAGCTCCGCGTAGGCGCTTTGCCACAGCAGGAAGTTCGACAGGCGCTGCTCGCCGCCGGTGCGGATGAGAAGGTCGGGATCGGGCACGTGCGCGAGAGCCATGGCGCGGTCGAGATTCGCTTCGGTGAGCGCCTCGCCCTGCTCGGCCAGCCTGGCCGCGGCGCGGGCAATGTCCCAGCGGCCACCGTAGTTGAAGCAGACGTTCAGGATCAGCTTGGTGTTCTG
>NZ_JBFTPJ010001073.1:0-1849 GCF_056398445.1 Variovorax sp. 01T439_2 | reverse complement strand
CCACTGGCCGGTAATGTGCTTGCCCGCATCGCTCGCATACAGCAGCGTCAAGCCTTTCAGGTCTTCGTCGTCGCCAAGCCGCCCGAGCGGCGCATGCGAGGCCATCTTTTCCTCGCCAAGCGACTTGATCAGCCCGGCGGCCATCTTGGTCATGAAGAAGCCCGGGCAGATCGCGTTCACGTTGATGTTGTACTTGCCCCATTCGGCGGCCAGCGTGCGCGTGAAGCCGATCACCGCGGTCTTGGAGGTGTTGTAGGCCAGCGTCTGCATCTCGGGCGGGTTGCCGTTGAGGCCCGCGATCGAGGCGATGTTGATGATGCGGCCCGTCTTCTTCGGGATCATGTAGCCGTTGGCCACATGCTGCGAGAGGATGAAATAGCCGCGCACATTGAGGTTCATCACCTTGTCCCAGGCCTCGACCGGATGGCTCTCGGCCGGCGCGCCCCAGCTGGCGCCCGCGTTGTTCACGAGGATGTCGATCGCGCCCATGCGCTGCAGCGTCTCGTCGGCCAGGCGGCGCGTGTCTTCTTCCTTCGAGCAGTCAGCGGCGATCCAGCGCGCGTCGATGCCGGCCGTTTGCAGCTCGGCCGCGGCCTGCTCCAGGTCGTCGGCCTTGCGCGAGCTCAGCATGATCTTTGCGCCGGCCTCGCCGAGGGCATGCGCCATCTGCAGGCCCAGGCCGCGCGAGCCGCCGGTGATGAGGGCGGTCTTGCCGCTGAGGTCGAGCAGTTTTTGGATGGTGCGGGCGGTCATGGGAAAGTCTCCGTTGTTCGGTTTGGAATGTTCAGGCGATGTAGTCCATGCACTGGCGCGCTTCGCGCACCGCGCCGATGAAGGGCTTCAGCGCCACGTGCTGCGGATGGTCCGCATAGGCCGCGAGCGCGGCCGCGTCGGTGAATTCCGAATACAGGACCAGATCGCAGGTCGCTTCGAGCCCGGGCTGGGCAACGGCCACCTCGAAACGCAAGGTGCCGGGCGACAGCCTGGCGCAGGCGTCGAGCAGCGCCTTGGCCTTCAGCAGGTTGGTCGCCTTGTCGGCGCCTTCGGCATGTTCCTTGAACTTCCACATCACGATGTGCTTGAGCATGGTCTGCCTTTCCTTGGCCTCGTTATTTGTCGCCCAGGCGCGAGCGCACGTAAATGAGCACAAAGCCCACCAGCGCGACCACGGCGCCGGGCACGGCCATCGACCAGCCGAGCGCCGGCTCGGTGCGGCCCGTGGCAATGCCGAGGATCACGAGAAACAGGCCGCCGTAGATCAGGATCCAGATCCATTTCTCTAGCCGCGCATGCGGCTTTGGCGGCTTGACGGGGTTGGGCGTGTTGTTGGGGGCGGCGTTGGCCATTGTCAAAAAGCGTCCTCGGGCAATGCGGTACAGGTAGGGTCGCGGCTCTCGACCACGTTGAGCCAGGCACCGATTTTCGGCAGCTCGTAGTGGAAGAAGTAGTCCGTGGCGCCTATCTTGCCAGCTGTTACCGCCCTCGCCTTGTCCGCATCGATCTCCAGCGCCCGCCGCGCCACGTCCAGCCAGATCCAGGCCAACACGGTGTGGCCGAAGGCCTGCATGTAGGGCACGGCGTTGGCCAGCGCGTCGGCCGGATCGCCGGTGGACCAGGCCGCCTGGGTGGCGCTGCCTATGCGCTGCCATGCGGCGTCCAGCGCCCCGGCATGCGGCGCGAGCGCGGGCACCTTGGCGGCATGGCCGATGGTCTCGGCGATGCGCCCGCCCAGCAGCTGCAGGCCGCGGCCCTTTTCCATCAGCACCTTGCGGCCCAGCAGGTCGGCCGCCTGGATGCCGTGCGTGCCCTCGTGGATCATGTTCAGGCGGTTGTCGCGCCAGTACTGCTC
>NZ_JBFTPJ010001072.1:0-1852 GCF_056398445.1 Variovorax sp. 01T439_2 | reverse complement strand
CACCAGCACCGTGCCGGCGTGCCGCGCAATCAGGCCTCGTTCGCCGCTCACTTGCTAGGGCGCAATCTTCTGGTAGAGCAGCAGGTCGTCGCTCGCGCTACTGGGCCGCCGCAGCGTGCCGCTGAAACGCCAGTGCTCCAGGCGGATGATGGTGTGCAGCCGCTCGATGGTTTCGGGGCTGACCAGCAGCCAGGGGCAATCGGTGCCGAGCAGCAGCGGCTGCAGGTTGAACTGGCCGTGATGCCGCAGCGCCGCAATGTGCGCGCGGCTCAGCGCAAGCTCGGCGATGCAGCTCGGCTGCCCGACCCGCTCGGCCACCGCCCGCACCTGAGGCGCGTAGCTGCGCGCGTAGTCGATCGGAGGCAGCCACAGCGTCATCAGCAGCATCCAGCACAGAGCGGTGCCGCCGGCCGGCAGCACCAGCGTTTTCCAGAGCGCCGCGCGGTGGCGCCCGGTGCGCCAGCGCACCACCCAGCACCAGGTGATGGTGGCGGCCAGCGCCAGCGCGAATGCGGTGGGCGAGAACCCTGGCACGAACCCGGGCACCAGCCGTGCCACGCTGGCGGCCGGCTTGGTCGGCACGCCGGTCTGCATCGCGATCCAGTAGATCCATCCGAGCACGGCCAGTCCGCTGAAGAACAGCACGTTGAACCAGTCGATCAGCGCCGCCGCGCTGCGCCGGAAGGTCGGCAGGGCAAAGGCGGCCAGCGTCGCGAGTGCGGGCAGCGCCAGCAGCAGCGAGCGGTCGGAATAGTCGGTGGTCCAGGTCGCGGCCAGCGGCACCAGCGCAAACCAGAACGGCAGCGCCACATGGCGCGCGGTGAGCTGGCGGCGCCAGCGCCACAGCGTCCAGATCGCGAGCGGCCAGACCGGCCAGGTGAACCACACCAGCAGCTTGGCCTGGCTGCGCACGTCGCCCAGCACCGAGGTGCTGCTCGGATGATGGCCCGGCAGCTGGATCTTCCATTGCAGCAGGCCCAGCCCGAGCGCCAATGCCGCGGCCACCAGCGCCACCGCGCTCATCGTGGCGAGCGCACCGCGGGTGTAGCCGGGGCTTTCGTCGGAATCGGCGCTGGCGGTGCGCCGCTCGTAGGCGATGAATAGCGCGCTGCCCACCGCCAGCGCGAGGCCGACCGTGGGACCGCCGCTCAGGGTCATGCCGATGGTGCCGACCAGCAGTGCGATGACCGGTCCGGTGCGCCGGTAGGGCAGTGCCGCCACGCCATAGAACAGATGCGACGCGAAATACAGCTGTGCCAGCGCCGGCGTGGTTTCATGGCCCAGCTGGGCGAGGCCCAGGCAGGCGATCAGCGCCAGCAGGCCGCCGTCGGCAATGGCGCGGGCGTAGTCGGTGGGCCGCGCCTCGCCGCCGAAGGCGAACGCCACCGGCTGGGCCCGCGAGGTGCGCGCGAGGTAGTAGACCGCGTACCAGGTGGCGGTGAAGGTGCCCCAGAGCAGCAGCGCAAAGACGATGCGCACCGCCAGGTCGGGGTTCACCCAGGAGGGCGCGATCTTGATGGCCCAGGCGCCGATCCAGTAGGGAAGCAGCGCCGGCGTTTCAGGGCGCAGGCCCAGCAGCAGGGGATCGAACCAGCGGGAGATGCCTTCGGTGTTGCGCGCCAGTTCGGCCATGTAGCCGAAGGAGGTGATGTCGGCGCTTTTCCAGGGGCCGCGCCCCACCAGGCCCGGCAGCAGGTAGGCGGCGCACAGCAGCAGCAGTGCCAGGCGCGGCAGCCGGCGCACGGCGCTCTGGGCAACGATCGCGGGAGTGGGCTGATTCACAGGGTGGGAATGAACGTCGGTCTTGGGAAAGAAAAAAAGGGCAGCGCGGTAAACCGGGCTGCCCTCGATG
>NZ_JBFTPJ010001071.1:0-1856 GCF_056398445.1 Variovorax sp. 01T439_2 | reverse complement strand
CCGCGCGAGACCGAAGTGCTCTCATGGCTTGCCAAGGGCAAGACCAACCGCGACATCGGCGAGATCCTGGGCACCAGCCCGCGCACCGTCAACAAGCACCTCGAGCACATCTTCGAGAAGCTGGGCGTCGAGACGCGCGCTGCCGCGGCGGCACTGGCCAGCGGACAGCTGGCCTGATCGAGTTACCTACCTCTTCGTTGCCGGCGTTGCGGGCACCGCAGGCGTCGTCGCGGTGCTGTCGGCCTTGGAGCCCGGCACGGCCGGCGTCGCGGGCGTGGCAGACATCGTGGACGATGCCGAGGACGAAGAAGAAGAAGACTGCGGCGACGGCGTGGCCGGTGTCGCAGGCGTGGCTGGCGTTGCAGGCGATGTGGCCGTGGCCGGTGTTGCAGGCGTGGCGGGTGTTGCCGGCGTGGCGGCATTGTCCGAGGCATTGGAGCCGCTGGCCGCGCCCGCGCCATTGCCGTTGGCGCCTGCGCCAACGCCTGCGCCCGCGCCTACACCGGCGCTGCTGCCGCCACCTCCGCCGCCCCCGGCACCGCCACCACCGCCTCCTCCGGAGCCGCCGCCCGCAGCCAATGCGAGCGGCGCCACGCAGGCGCCCATCAAGACCGCCACCAGGGTCGGTGCAATACGTCGTGTCAGCTTCATCGGAATCTCCTTGTTGGTGTTTCGACAAGGCCAAGCTAGACACGGCCGGAAAGCCGGCTTGTAGTCCAAAGTCTTCATGGCAGGCCGGCCCAGTCGCCGGTGCCATGCAATGGATAGCTGCGCGGCGCCTGTCGGTATCACCCGCCGGGCTGGGTCGCCTGTTTGCCGCCGCGAGGCAGATGAACGGTGAATGCCGTGCCTTCCGCCGCGGAGGAGGTCACGGTGATGGTGCCGCCGTGCCCCGTCACGATCTCCCGCGCAATGTAGAGGCCCAGCCCCAGGCTCGTGGCGGGCCGCTCGTGCGGCGCCGATTCGCGTGTCGCAACCTGCACCAGCGGGTTGAAGATGACCTGCATCGAATCGGGGGGAATCGGCCTTCCCTGGTTCTTGACGATCAGGCTCGCATGCGCCCCCTCGTCCCGGATCACCAGCGCCACGGGATGGGCGGGGTCTCCATGCTGCACGGCGTTGCTCAGCAGGTTGGTGAGGACCTGGCGCATCCTGGGCGCATCGAACATCAGCACCACATCGGCTGGAAGCTCGGCGACGAGCTCCCGCTTGGGATAGGCCGCGCAGACCTCGTCGAAGGCCTCCTGGCACAGCGCACTCAGGTCGCCTTCCTGTGGAACCACTTCGATGCCGCGGCCGAGCCGGGTGCGCGTGTACTCGAGCAGGTCGGTGACCATGTCGTTGATCGACGCAATGCTTCGCCTGGCGATCTGGAGCGTGCGCTCCTTGGGCCTGGCCTCGCCTGCCAGTTCGAGAAGATGAATGCAGGAGCTGAGCGCGCTCAACGGGTTTCGCAGGTCGTGTCCCAGCACGGCCAGGAAGGTGTCCCTGGAATTGGCCACGTGCTCCGAATAGGTGGCCATGGCCTCGGCAAGGCCCTGGTCGATGCCTTCGTTGAAGCGCATCACTTCTTCGAGGACCGCGGCATCGACCGTGCCGACGTGTCCCATCCACAAACGAAGAACCGTGGCCCGCAGCGCGCGGTATTCCGCGCCCAGTTGGGAAAGGTCGAAACCCACCCGCTGGCGCAGGCCACCGTGTTCGGCGGCAAAAGTCTCCTTGAGGAACGGCAGCGCAAGTCCCTTGGACTTTGCTTCGCGCTGCCTTTCAGACTGGGCCGATTCCATTTCGCCGGCAATGGCCAGCAGGATTTCATGCGCATGGTCCCGCAGTTCGACAACGGACATGGTCTCCGC
>NZ_JBFTPJ010001070.1:0-1860 GCF_056398445.1 Variovorax sp. 01T439_2 | reverse complement strand
ATCGAGAACTCGCCAACCACTGGAACCATCGTGAACGCAAACCTGAGCTCACTGAACCATCGACCCGCATCGGGCCGGACGTTCGTGCGCGTCTTGTTTTGTGGTGGCAGCAACCTGACGACATTCAAGATGCATTCGCAGCTGAACTCCTTTCCCGCGATTCCGGCCAGCTTGTGGCTCGGACAGCAGTACGAGGATCAGCCGCACCCGGGTGGAGGTAGCGCGTAGGCGCGCACCTTCCAAGCTCTCTCGCCAGAGGCCCGGATTCCCAAGTGGATTCCGGGCCTTTTTGTTTTTTCCGTGCGGATCGAACCGCACACAACCGCGAACGGCACCTGGTGCCGGCCGCCACTGCAGTGATCGCGCTGCCGTGAACTCACCCGCCGAGTGGCGCCGGTGGGTGATCCTTAAAAATTTGCCGCGAGTCGCGCCCCTCACTGGTGGGGCCAACAACTCGCAAAAAAACTTGCAGCCGTAGCTCAGCCAGGTAGAGCGCAACGTCGCCAACGTTGAGGCCGAGGGATCAAAGCCCTCCTGCTGCTCCATTTCGGGTGTGCCTTTGCAGCACCTCCAGAGGCCAACCGCGTCGGCGGCCTGGAGGGATGTGCACGGTCTGGACCCAGCCATGTGCAGCGATGTCGACGTGGGCGCGCAAGCGCCCGAATCGCGTGAAGACACAACCGAAATGGAACCACCCCCGATGGCGGAACTGGTAGACGCACCGGTCTCAGAAACCGGGGACGAAAGTCATGCAAGTTCGAGGCTTGCTTGGGGGACCACCAGCTTCTTGAGTGCCTAGTTCAACTGGCAGAACACCGGTCTCCAAAACCGGCGGTTGAAGGTTCGACTCCTTCGGTGCTCGCCATTTCTCGTAGCACGGACAAAGTTTCGTCCGCATAGCTCAGCTGGTAGCAGCGCTCGCCTTGTAAGCGAGAGGTCGTCCGTTCGATTCGGACTGCGGGCTCCATTCGCAGATTCATGTCGTATTCGTCTAGTGGCTTAGGACGCAAGGTTTTCATCCTTGTAGACGCGGGTTCGAATCCCGCATACGACTCCACATCGACATTCATCAGCATCACACACAGCGCGGTRGGGGAGCCTGGCCGTCCCCGCGAGTTTCATACGCTCGAGATCGCAAGTTCAAATCTTGCTCGCGCAACCATCGCTTTCTGTCAACTCAAGGTTRGCGCAAATGCATACAGACCGTTCGCCAAGCTGGACTAAGGCACCTGACTTTGACTCAGGCAATCGCACGTTCGAATCGTGCACGGTCTGCCAGTAAATTGATCGAAAGAAAATCCGTGTTTGGCGCAGTCTGGTAGCGCATCTGGTTTGGGACCAGAGGGTCGCAGGTTCGAACCCTGCAATACGGACCAACACAAGAGCGAGACAGGGCGATGCAGATCGTTCTCTCGTGGAAACCGGACGCAAAAATTGGGCGTCGCCGGAACTCGTAACCGGACACCATTGGAGCATTGGCCGAGAGGTCCAAGGCAGCGGCTTGCTAAGCCGTGGCCGCGCAAGCGGCTCGTTCGTTCGAATCGAACATGCTCCGCCAGTTTCTTCACCACATACAGTGATCCGTTAACTCAGCGGCCAGAGTGCCTCCCTGTCCAGGAGGAAGCCAAGGGTTCAACTCCCTTACGGATCGCCACCCACCCACCACGCACGAGCGTTCGACTCGCTCCGCATCCGCCAATTTCTCCAAGTCATTTCCCTCCCGCGTTAGCTCAACTGGATCAGAGCACCGGCCTACGAAGCCGGGGGTTGCACGTTCGAATCGTGTGCGCGGGGCCAAACATCTCACACGCGGTTCTTTTCTTTTTTTCCTCGGTAGCTCAGTTGGTAGATGCACCGCAC
>NZ_JBFTPJ010001069.1:0-1860 GCF_056398445.1 Variovorax sp. 01T439_2 | reverse complement strand
GGGCAGCGCCACGGGCTGCATGATGCGCTCGGCCTCGTCGGCGTAGTAGCGCAGGAAGTCGACGGCCTCGCGCACTTCGGCCACCGCGTCGCCCCAGGTCTTGAAGGCCTCCTTGACCAGCAGCGCGCAAAAGCGCGACAACTCGCGCTGCAGCGCGTCGGCGGCCTCGCGCAGCATGGCGGCGCGCGCCTCGACCGGCGTCTTGCGCCAGCTGCGGGAAGCGGCAGCGCTGGCGGCCACGGCCTTGGGCGCGCTGGCGGCATCGAACAATTCGACATGCGGCACCGCCGTGGTCTCCAGCGCGGCCAGCAGCGGCGCGCGCATCGGCTCGACGGCAAGGTCGATGCCTTCGCTGTTGCGCCGCGCCGGCGGCGGGCCGTAGAGCGCGGGCGGCAGCGGCAGGGCGGGGTTCGCCTCCTCGAGCCAGAGCGGCGACATCAGCAGCTCGCCGATGTCCACCTGCTCGTCGCCGAGCTGGTTCACGAAGGACGAGTTGGCGCCGTTTTCCAAGAGGCGCCGCACGAGGTAGGCGAGCAGGTCCTTGTGCTGGCCCACCGGGGCGTACACGCGCACCGGCGCTGTGGTGCTCTTCATCACTTCGCGGTAGACGCCCTCGCCCATGCCATGCAGACGCTGCAGCTCGAAGGGCGCGCCGGCCGCCTCGGCCATCTGCAGGATGGCGGCGATGGTGCCCGCGTTGTGGGTGGCGAACTGCGGATAGACCGCATCGGGCGCCGACAGCAGCGCACGCGCGCAAGCCAGGTAGCTCACGTCGCTGTGGTGCTTGTGCGTGAAGACCGGGTAGTGCGGCAGGCCGAGTTCCTGGGCCCGCTTGATCTCGGCGTCCCAGTAGGCGCCCTTCACGAGGCGGYACATCAGCCGCAGCTTGTGCCGGCGCGCCACCGCCGTGACGTGCGCAATCAATTCGAGCGCGCGCGTCTGGTAGGCCTGCAGCGCCAAGCCGAAGCCGCGCCATTGCGGCCGTTCGGCGGCCACGCGCGCGGCCAGCGCCTCGAACACGTCGAGCGACAGCTCGAGCCGGTCGACCTCTTCGGCATCGATGGTGAGGTTGAGGCCGGCATCGGCCGCCAGTTCGCACAGCTGCCACACGCGCGGCACCAGCTCGCGCATCACGCGCTCGCGCTGCGCGTCCTCGTAGCGCGGATGCAGCGCGCTGAGCTTGATGGAGATGCCGTCGTTGTGCTCGGGCCCGCGCGCCGCATCGGCACCGGCCGCAATGGCGCCGATGGCCTGCGTGTAGCTCTCGAGGTAGCGCAGCGCATCGGCATCGGTGCGCGCGCCTTCGCCGAGCATGTCGTAGCTGAAGCGCAGCGCGCCCTGCCGGCGGTGCGCCGAGCGGGCCTCGTCCATGGCTTCGGCGATGGTCTGTCCGAGMACGAACTGGCGCCCCAGCAACTGCACCGCGCGCAAAGTGGCGGCCACCACCGTGCGGGAGCCGAGCTTGGCCATGAGGCCGGGCGGATGGTCGCCTTCGGGCAGGAATTTCTTCGACATCGCGATGGCGGCGGACGACAGCCGCGACAGCGTGGAATCGGCCGTGCCCTCGAAATCGGCCCGGCCCAGCTGGTCGGCCGTGAGCGCAATGGCCGTGGCGGCGTCGGGCACGCGCAGCAGCGCCTCGGCCAGGCGCATCAGCGCAAGGCCCTCGGCGCTGGAGATCGGGTACTCGCGCAGCAGGCTTTCCATGGCCCAGAACGGCGGCGGATGGCGGCGCACCGCCTCCACCCAGGGCGTGGCGGCGGCGGCCGCGGCGCGCCAGTCGAGCGCGCCTTCGAGCGAGGCGAGCCGGTGCGAGACGACATCGGCTTCAGGCCGGTAAGGGATGGGCAGGTGCATGGC
>NZ_JBFTPJ010001068.1:0-1865 GCF_056398445.1 Variovorax sp. 01T439_2 | reverse complement strand
GCCGCAACGTGGTGGTGAAGACGCCTGCAGGCAAACAGGTGGTGCGCGAGAAGCGCGGCGGCACGCCTTCGAAGAAAAAGCGCTGAGCCTTGCCTGCCGGGCCGGCGGCAACCGAAGCGCGGGCGCTAGAGCTTTTCGGTTTCGCCGCTGCGCGGCTGCCACTTCATGAGGCGCTTCTCGATCAGGCCGACCAGGCCGTCGAGCAAGAGCGCAAAGGCCGTCAGCACCACGATGCCGGCAAATACGGTGTTCACGTCGAAGGTGCCTTCGGCCTGGAGGATCAGGTAACCCACGCCGCGCGCCGAGCCCAGGTACTCGCCGACCACCGCGCCAACGAAGGCCAGGCCCACCGAGGTGTGCAGGCTCGAGAACACCCAGCTCGTCGCGCTCGGCAGGTAGACCGTGCGAAGCAGCTGCCGCTGGTTGGCGCCGAGCATCTTCGCGTTGGCCAGCACCACCGGGCTCACCTCGCGCACGCCCTGGTAGACGTTGAAGAACACGATGAAGAACACCAGCGTGACGGCCAGCGCCACCTTGCTCCAGATGCCGAGGCCGAACCACAGCGCGAAGATCGGCGCGAGGATCACGCGCGGCATCGAGTTGGCGGCCTTGATGTAGGGATCGAGGATCAGGCTGGCAGTGGGTGCCAGCGCCAGCCAGAGCCCGCAAGCCAGCCCGAGCACGGTGCCGATGCCGAAGGCCAGCACCGTCTCGAGCAGCGTGGTGCCCAGGTGCCGGTAGATGTCGGCATTGCCCTTCAGGCCTTCAGGAAACAGCAGATTCGGCGGCACCTCGAACGGCAGGAACCAGCTCCAGATGCGCCCCGCCACCTGGATCGGCTCGCCCAGGAAAAAAGCCACCTGCTGGTTGCGCGACGCCAGGTGCCAGCCCACCAGGATGATCGCGAGCAGCACCAGCTGCCAGAAGCGCGCGTTGCGTTCGTTCAGGCGCGGCATCATGCGGCCTTCCTGAGCTGCTGCGCATAGCCCTTGAGCACTTCGTCGCGCAGCACCTCCCAGATCTGGGTATGCAGCTCGACGAAGCGCGGCTGCGTGCGCACCTCGGCCACGTCGCGCGGGCGCGCCAGGTCGATGGCGAACTCGCCGATCGGATGCGTCGCCGGGCCCGCCGACAACACCACCACGCGGTCGCTCATTGCAATCGCTTCATCGAGGTCGTGCGTGATGAAGAGCACGGCCTTCCGACCTTGTGAGCCCCGGGGCGCTGCGCGGCTCGGCGCGCTCCAGATGTCGAGCACCTCGTTTTCCATCAGCTGGCGCGTCTGGATGTCGAGCGCGCTGAAGGGCTCGTCCATGAGGATGATGTCGGGGTCGAGCACCAGCGTCTGCGCGAGCGCCACGCGCTTGCGCATGCCGCCCGAGAGCTGGTGCGGATAGCGGTCGCCAAAGCCCGAGAGACCTACGCGCGAAAGCCAGGCCTCGGCCTGCCCGCGTGCATCGGCGTCGGGCACGCCGCGGTACTGCAGCCCCACCATCACGTTGTCGATGGCGCTTCGCCACGGCATCAGCGCCTCGGTCTGGAACATGTAGCCGGCGCGCGCGTTCACGCCCGCCAGCGTCTGGCCGAAGACCTTGATGGTGCCCGACGAAGGTTCGAGCAGGCCCGCGCCCACGTTCAGCAAGGTCGACTTGCCGCAGCCCGTGGGACCCACCACCGAGACGAATTCCCCGGCCCGCACGCGCAGCGTGGTGTCGGCCACCGCGGTGTAGCGCTGGCCCGGGTCGTCCTTCGAATGGAAGGTACAGCTGATGGAGAGAAGCTCGAGTGCGTAGTCGGACATGTCTGGCGAGAATTCTGGCATTGGCCGCCACAAGAAAAAACCCGGCCGAAGCCGGGTCGCGGGG
>NZ_JBFTPJ010001067.1:0-1866 GCF_056398445.1 Variovorax sp. 01T439_2 | reverse complement strand
GCAATGTAGACCTCGTCGCGCGTGATGCGCTTTTGCACCAGTTCGAGCCCCAGGTCCTTGCACACGTGCAGGATGGTGTTGCGCGTGATGCCGTTGAGCGCGCCGGCCGAGAGGTCGGGCGTGTAGACCACGCCGCCCTTGACCACGAAGATGTTCTCGCCCGCGCCTTCGGAGACGAAGCCGCTCGCATCGAGCAGCAGCGCCTCGTCGTAGCCGTCGTCCAGCGCTTCCATGTTGGCGAGGATCGAGTTGGTGTAGTTGCTCACCGTCTTGGCCTGCGTCATCGTGATGTTGACGTGGTGGCGGGTGAAGCTGGAGGTCTTCACGCGGATGCCGCGCTTCATGCCCTCTTCGCCCAGGTAGGCGCCCCAGGACCAGGCCGCGACCATGGCGTGGATCCGGTTGCCCTTGGGGCTCACGCCGAGCTTTTCGGAGCCGATCCAGATCAGCGGGCGCAGGTAGCAGCTTTCGAGCTTGTTCTCGCGCACGACCTGCTTCTGGGCCTCGTTGAGCTGCTCCTGCGTGAAGGGAATCTTCATGCGCAGGATCTTGGCGCTGTTGAACAGGCGCTCGGTGTGCTCGGCCAGGCGGAAGATCGCCGTGCTGCCGTCGGCCGTCTTGTAGGCGCGCACGCCCTCGAAGGCGCCGCAGCCGTAGTGCAGCGTGTGGCTCAGCACGTGGATCTTGGCGTCGCGCCAGTCCACGAGTTCGCCGTCCATCCAGATCTTGCCGTCACGGTCGTCCAGCGAGGGGGGGATCGAGCTCATTTCCTGATTCCTTTGGGAGCTGTGTGGGGAGCGACGGGGGAAGTCGCAAAAGCTTTCGATTTTACGGCCGAGCCCGCAACGCCGTGCCCGACAATGGCCGGTTGTCCAAACCAGTGGAAAAAAGGGTTTCCGTGTCCGTATTCAAGAACGTCATCGTCTATCGCATCGAACCTGCCTGGTCCCAAACACTGGCCGAGGCCGAAGAAGCGCTCGCCAAGGCGCGCTTCGAGCCCTGCGGCCCCTCGCAGGAAAAATCCGCCGGCTGGGTGGAGCCCCGCGGCGAAGCCAACGGCCCGCTGGTCGAATCCATCGACGGCCAGTGGCTGGTCGAATACATGATCGAGAGCAAGGCGGTGCCCGGCTCCGTGGTGCGCCGCAAGCTCGACGAGCGCTGCGCGCAGATCGAGGCCGCCACCGGCCGCAAGCCCGGCAAGAAGGAAAAGAAGGAGCTCAAGGAGGACATCACCCTGGAGCTGCTGCCGATGGCCTTCACGCGCAGCGCCCGCGTGGCCGTGTGGATCGACAAGGCCGAGCACCGGCTGGTGATCAACAGCGGCAACGCCTCGCGCGCCGATGAAGTGGTCACCAGCCTCGTGAAGTCGCTCGACGGCTTTGCGGTGGCCCTCATCAACACGCAGGTGGAGCCGGCCGCCGCCATGGCCAACTGGCTGCTGACGCAGGAGCCGCCGGCCGGCTTCACCATCGACCGCGAATGCGAGCTCAAGGCCTCGGACGACTCCAAGGCCGTGGTGCGCTACGCCAAGCACCCGCTCGACATCGAGGAAGTGCAAAAGCACATCACCGACGGCAAGCGTCCCACGCGCCTGGCGCTCACCTGGGACGACCGCGTGTCCTTCGAGCTGACGCACGGCATGCTGATCCGCAAGATCGTGTTCCTCGAAGGCACGGGCGACGGCGCGGCCGGCGGCAAGAAGGAAGACAACTTCGACGCCGACGTGGCCATTGCCACCGGCGAGCTCGGCCAGCTGGTGCCGGCGCTGCTCGACGCGCTGGGCGGCGAGGCGGCCTTCAGCGGCGCCCCCGCGGACGCAGCAGCAGCGCCGAAGGCTGCGGCGGCAGCACCCACGACCACCACGCC
>NZ_JBFTPJ010001066.1:0-1870 GCF_056398445.1 Variovorax sp. 01T439_2 | reverse complement strand
ATGTTGATGCCGTCCACCGACATCACGGCCATGACGCGCTCACCCATCGCATTGCGCGCGCGGATCGCATAGCGCGTGCCGGGCCGGCCGGCCACCCAGTATTCGCCGCGGTGGCGGTAGATGGGCAGTTCGCGGCCGCTCGCGCGGTCGACCACGCTGAGTTGCATCAGCGAACCGATGCGGTTGGAGGGCGGCGAAAGCGGGGGCAGGGGCCCCACCGGGCTTTCGGCGCAAGCCGGCAGCACGCCCAGCGCGGTCCATGCGAGGGCGGTCGAGAAGAGGAGTCTGCGCTTCATGATGTCTTTCCTTGCCAGGAGTGGATCGGTACGGCTTCTACGCAGCAGCACCGGCGGCAGGGTTAAACGCGCGCAAAAAAATGGCGCCGCCTCTTTCGGGGCGGCGCCAGGCGTCCGTTTCTTCAGTCCAGTTGCGTCTAGATGTCTTCGAGCAGCGGATACGGCAGCGGCTCGACCGTGAGCGCCGGCCCGTCGGCGCTGCCCGCATGCAGGCCGCCGGTTTCGAGTGCCGAGATCTGGATCGAGATCAGCGCGGCCCAGCCGCCGCCAGGTGCCGGCGCGGCCTGCGCCACCGTGCCCACAGGCTGTTCGGCATCGCCGGCGGCGAACACCTCCTGGCCGGCGCCGAGGGGCGCATCGGCCTGCACGAGGTAGGTGCGCCGCTTCAGGGTGCCGCGGAACTGGCTGCGCGCCACGATTTCCTGGCCCGGATAGCAGCCCTTCTTGAAGTTCACGCCGCCCACGGATTCGTAGTTGATCATCTGCGGCACGAAGGCCTCGACCACCGGCGTGGTCACGGTCACGATGCCGCTGCGGACCTCGCTCCATTGCCACAGTTGCGCATCGAGCGCCGGGCCCGCGGGCGCCGGGCTGCCGGCCGGCGCGATCCACATCGCGCGCGGCACGCCGTCGGCCGGGTACAGCGACACCGCGCTGATGTCTTGGCCAATGGCGGTGCGCTGGCCGGGCAAGGCCGTGGCATCGAGGCCGTTGGCGGCCAGCGCGGTGCCGGCAAGGCCGTACAGCGCGAACTGCTCGGTGGCGTCCGTGAGCTTGGCCTTGGCGCGCAGCACGTACATCGACAGGCGCTTGAGCGTGGCGGCCAGGATGTCGCGGCTGCACACCAGCAGCACCAGCTCCGGCTGCGGCCGGATGCCGACGAAGCTGGCGATCACGCGGCCCTTGGCGGTGCAAAGCGCGGCCAGGCGGGCCTCGGTGGCGCCCAGCAGCGCGAAATCCTGGGTGAGCTGGCCATGCAGGAAGCTGGCGGCATCGGGCCCCTCGGCGCGGATCACGCCAAGGTCGGAAAGAGCGGTAACACCATTGAGAACGACAGTAGTCATCGCTGAATTATCATGGTCGGAGCCGTTCCGTCGGGTCCGCAGGGAATCCCGCCCCGGTTCCCGCAGGGCCACCGGCTTTTCGTGCTGATTCGTTTTCTTCTCTCCGCTAAATCATCGGACCCGTGCGTCGCTTCTTCCTCACGCTTTTCCTGCTCGCCGCCCTGGCTGCGCTCGGCCTTGGCGCCGCCGGCCTCTGGTGGGTGCATCAGCCGCTCAAGCTGCCCGCGCCCAGCGTCGATCTGTCCGTGGAGCCCGGCACCACGCCGCGCGGCGTCGCGCAGGCGGTGGCCGATACCGGCACCGACGTGCAGCCGCAGATGCTCTATTTCTGGTTCCGCATTTCGGGGCAGGACCGCCAGATCCGCGCCGGCAGCTACGAGCTGGAGCGCGGCATCACGCCCAAGATGCTGCTCAACGTGCTGGTGCGCGGCGAGGAGGCCACCCGCAGCCTGGTGCTGGTCGAAGGCTGGAACATCCGGCAGGTGCGCGCCGCACTCGCCAAGGCCGAGC
>NZ_JBFTPJ010001065.1:0-3176 GCF_056398445.1 Variovorax sp. 01T439_2 | reverse complement strand
GCTTTCGCGTGCGCTGGCGAGCCAGGTCTTCGGATGGAAGCGGTCGAGCTGCACCAGGCAGCCGCCCGCGACCAGCACCACCATGGTGGAGAAGGCCATCGCATTCATGTGGTTGAGCGGCAGCGGCGTGATGACGCGCTCGGTGTCGCGGCGGATGCTGCAGACGCCATCGAGCGCCGCATACCATTCGCCGGCGCGCAGGAAGTAGGCGTTGCTCAGGATGCAGCCCTTGGGGCGGCCGGTGGTGCCGGAGGTGTAGAGCAGGCCGCATTCGGTGCCTGCGCCGATCGGCTCATGGGCGCGCGGTGCGATGGTCWTCGCATGCGGCACCTCATCGTCGGGGCCCATCGTCTCGAAGACCACGCCAGCTTGCGCAGCGGCTGCGCGCAGATCGTTCGCGCGCTCGGGCAGCGTCACGGCCAGGCCGATTTCGCTGTGGCCGATCAGGTAGACCAGTTCGGCCGAACGCATCTCCGCGTTGATCGGCACCACGCTCACACCGAGGGCATTGAGCGCGAACCAGTGGAAGAGGAACGCGGGCCGGTTCTCCAGCAGCAGGCCGACGCGGTGGCCGTGCCCATAACCGGCTTGCGCATAGGCCGCGCGAAGGCGCTCGACCTCAGCCGAGGCTTCGCCCCAGTGAATGGCGCCGGCCGCAATGCCGTAGGCGGCCGCAGTCACCGATTCGGTGAACAAAAACTCAGCCTCCGGCGTGCGCTCGGCAGTCGCCGCAAAAACTTGATGGACGGTGGCGTGTTGCATCGCGTCCTTAGATGAAAAGCTGCACGGCCGGCAGCGCCGCGTCGCAGTTGAGCAGGTTCACGCGCTTGAGCGTCATGCGCAGCGCGCCGTCCTGCAGCGTGAGGTGATGGAAGAAGGTGCCGACATAGAACTGCAGCTCGTCGCCCTGCGATTCGGTGTAGTGGAATTCGGTGCGCAGCACGAAGCGGTTGCCCTCGGCATCGAAAGCCTCGACCACCGGCACCTGCAGCAGGTGGTGGCAGCGGCTCGGTGGCTGCTGCGAAAACGCGCGCGGGCTCTTGAGCCGCTCGATGCGCAGTTCGCGCAGCAGCTTGTCCTCGTAGAGGTGCGAGGTGTGGTTGAGGCCGTCTTCCTGGTCGGGCACCAGYGGCACCCAGTAGAAGGCATCGTCGGTGAAGAGTGCGTTCCACTCCTCGTAGCGGCGGGTGTCGAGCAGGTGCGCTTCGTTCACGACGAAGTCGATCAGGTCCTGGCGGGTGACTTCGGTGCCGGCCATCACATCGTCTCCGTCATGCGCTGCACCCACGCGCGGTACTGGTTGCGCGCTGTGGCCGTTGTCGTAGGTGCGGATGCCCATGTCCTCGAAGAACTTGTAGTCGGACATGAAGGGCGCGAACTGCTCCACCGCCATGGGCTTGGGTTCGTCTTCGGGCTTGTCGGCCCACATGCGCTTGGCGGTGCCGGCCGACGACTCGTGCGCCACCATCGGGTGCATGGTGTCGTTGAGGTTCTCGACGAACATCTTCCAGTTGCACTGGTGCATGAAGCGCAGGCAGCCGCCGGCAATCTCCAGTTCGCCCTCGGGCGAGCGGTCGGCCATGTTGTCGATGGAACTCAGCGAATCGCCGAAGTAGTCGTCGAAGCCTGGCCCCGCATCGCTGATCTTCACGAAGATGAAGCCACGGTGGCTTCGCACGTGCTTGAGCGTCGTCAGGCCCTTGGCCGATTCGCACGCGTGCAGCGCGGTGTTCTCGTAACCGGTCTTGAGCGGAATGGCCAGCAGCGACCCGTCGGTCTTGAAGGTCCAGGCGTGGTACGGGCAGCGGAAGAACTTGCCGGTGTTGCCGCAAGGCCCATTCACCAGCCGCGAGCCCTTGTGGGCGCAGCGGTTCATCATCGCACGCACGCTGCCATCAGAGTGGCGCACGACGATCAGCGGGCGGCCGGCGATCTCGTTGCTGATCCAGTCACCGGGCTTGGGCAGCTGGCTCTCGTGGCCGACGTAGTTCCAGGTGTTGGCGAAGAAGTGTTCCTGCTCCAGCTCGAACAGCTCCTGGCTGGTGTACAGGTCGCGGTGCACGCGGTCGTCCTGGACCAGCGCGCGGATCGCATCGGGGTTGTCTCGGTACGAGGTCATGGTTCTCGTGGCTCCTCTTTCAGATGTCGAGCACCAGGCGCGCACCCTTGGCGCGCGAGATGCAGATCTGCATCACGTTGCCCTCCGCCTTCTCGCGCGCGGTCAGCACGTAGTCGCGGTGGTCGATCTCGCCTTCGAGCACGGGCACGGCGCACACGCCGCATTCGCCGCGCTTGCAGTCGAACATCGGGTCGCAGCCGTGCTCGATCAGGCAGTCGAGGATGCTCTGGCYGGCCGGCACGGTGAAACATTGGCCCGATTGGGCAAGCTCCACCTCGAAGGGCTGGTCGCCTTCTTCCGCGACCGGCTCGGTGAAGAGCTCGAAGTGCACGCGGTCGTGTTCCCAGCCACGCGCCTGGGTGCGGGCCAGCACGGCGTCGAGCATGACCTTGGGGCCGCAGACGTAAAGGCGGTCGCCGGCGGGCACGCCGTCGAGCAGCGCGTCGATGTCGAGTGGCGCGCCGGCTTCGGCGTCGGCATGCACGCGCAGGTCGTCGCCAAGCAGCGCCTGCAGCTCGGGCAGGAAGGCCATCAGCTCGCGGCTGCGGCCGGCATAGTGCATGCGCACCGGGGCACCCTCGGCGCGGCGGCGTGCGGCCATGGTGGCAAGCGGCGTGACGCCGATGCCACCCGCCACCAGCACCGAGCCGCCGGGGCCAGTGTGCAGCGGAAAGTCGTTCTTCGGTGCCTCGATGGCGAGCGTGTCGCCCTCGTTCAGTCCTTCGTGCATGAAGCGCGAGCCGCCGCGGCCCTCGGCCTCCTTGCGCACGGCAATCACGTATTCCGTCGGCGCATTGGTGGCGTTGCGCGCCGTCGCAAAGTTGATCAGCGAATAGTGGCGCCAGTCGGTCCTGCCGTCCGGCAGCGAGACCTGCACGCGGATGTGCGCGCCGGCCGCAAAGYCGGGCAGCGCGCGGCCGTCTTCGGCGCAGAGGCGCAGCATGCGGATCAGCGGATTGAGTTGGCGCGCTTCGGCAACGCGAAGCTGGAGCGTGGCGGTGGGAGCGGTCATCGTGCGTCCGTTGTCTCTTCAGGCCAATGCGTGCTGCGCCAACGC
>NZ_JBFTPJ010001064.1:0-1872 GCF_056398445.1 Variovorax sp. 01T439_2 | reverse complement strand
CCTGAGGGCTCAATGCCGATAGTGATGGCTTTGCCATTCTTAAAAAAGACTCGCGCGCCCCCTAGGCATCCCGTCCTCTCCGTATCTTCGCTGTAATAGGCTTTTTTGGAGACCCTCCGCATGTGGCGCACTGCGTAGAGAACGTCGTCTTCGGTCAAGACAACGTCGTCACAGTCTAGGAAATCCTTCCTTTCCCAAGCGGACCGGATCGAAGGTTCGGTGATTTCAATCTTCTTCACATACGCGACAGGGTATCGCTTGTCAGCCGCGTGAGTAGCGCAGACCGCTGATGCCAAGAACAGCGCGACTGCCAAGATGTTGGTCTTGTTCATGGGGCTGTGACGGGGAGATTCCAATTCGCTCCCTGCGCCTCCGTTGGGTTCTTCCTGCTGGCATCTGGATGACGAAAAACCTCGCCCGGCGCGATCTGCATGGAGTCTTCAAGTGCCTTGACAAGCCACGAGAGCGATTGATTTTGAGCTGCGGATGGCGTGTCGTAGACGCCAAATTCCCCGCGTAGCTGTTCCGCAGATCGCTGCTTGCGAGGGTCTGGGTCCCTGAAACCCAGCGGCAACCTGGCTCTGCCGACCATCTCAATTCCGACGGCTTCCATATTGCTCGGGTAGCGGTCGGTAGGCGGTTTGGTCATTTCAATGCGGTGCATCGCGTCTACACCCGAATTTTTTGGGCCGTATGCCGGCATACAACTGCCCGTGAGAAGGCACCTCGCCCTCAATGGCCCAACATGATTCGTGCGCTGGTAGATCGCGGCCGTCTGGTAAATGGTTCCATCGGTGTCGATGAGAAAGTGTGCGCCATTGGCCTTGGGACGTGTGTAACTGCTCAGCGAGGATGCTGCAGTATCCGAATCGGTCTGGTGCACGATGATGCCGGTGATAGGAACGCTCCGCCTGCCCCGTTCAATGATTTGGCTGCGAGCACCGCGCACTCTCGCGTGAATGATCATTCCGTCTGTGTCAATTTGAACTGCCATGCGACCTCCCTGAAGAATTATTTGTCGTCGTTGGCGTCCTGGGCGCAGGACATGGCGGGTCAACTGACCGATGGTTCACATGAGTTCTCTCCCCTTTCGACCGACCGAGCGGCGATCCCGCAGCATCTTATCGGCGCGGGCATGGGCCACCAGTCAATCAAAAGACTACGGTGGTTGCTGGCAGCCATGGGGAACGCGGCAATTTGTCACGGCCGTGCGGCTTTTCGCGGCAGACTGAAGCGATCCGCCTGGATCAGATCGAGGAACTCGTCGTATTGCTCAGTTCAGCCAGGTCACCCAAGTGATTAAAGGTCGTCGTCGTGATTGGCAGATTCCGCTTGTCGGTGAAAGTCAGCGATCCCTCGAGCATGGACATGTCCGCGCGCGCGTGCAATTGGTGTCGAACAGCCCGATGGCGCAAGCCCGCTCAGGGCAGCGCCGTGATGCGGTTGGCCGCGGGCGGCGCGAGCGGGCTGTTCGCCTTGATGTAGGCCTCGAGGGCGTCCACGTCCTGGTCGCCGCCGAGCGTGTCGGTGCCCTGGTTGAAGACCGTGAAGTTGTCGCCGCCGGTGGCCAGGAAGCTGTTCATCGTCACGCGGTAGCTCGCGCCGTCGGTCATCGCGGTTCCATTGAGCGCCATGTTGCCGATGCGCGAGCCCGCGGGCGCCGAGAGGCTGTAGCTGTAGCTCAGGCTGCGCGAAGGCAGCAGCACCCTTGGCGAGGCGACCGTGTTGCTGCCGCTGTTGAACTGCTGCTCGAGCAAGGCCTTGATCTGCGCGCCGGTCATCGTCTTCACCACCAGGCTGTTGCCGAAGGGCTGCACGCTGAAGATCTGGCCATAGGTCACGCTGCCGTCGCCGGCCGGCACCAGGTCGGCG
>NZ_JBFTPJ010001063.1:0-1874 GCF_056398445.1 Variovorax sp. 01T439_2 | reverse complement strand
AACAAGGACTTCGATCCTGGGTGGGTGGTGGACCTGTGATCGACGCCGCTTCTCTTACCAAGGGTGAGATCCGGATTGCCGCAATCCGGGGCGCCGAGCTCGTCGCTTTCCTGCACGAAAGCCAGGGCGGCGAGACACGGTCGGTCATCATCGAGTCCGCAAGGCCCACGGTGCGTGCACCTTCGCGTGCTGGAGGGAAAGCGATCACCTCTCCCCGGGAGATGCTGCCTCCGCCCGCGGCGGACTTTCGCAAGCGGCGTGTCCCGCAGGTCGGCGATGCCGCGGCAGTGGCCATGGAGCAGATCGGGTTGGCCTTGAGACGCCTCGGTCTTGATCGCTTAGCCCGCCGAAACGATCTCGCGGGCGCCTATGTGGTAAAGGCTACCGCCGAGCAGATCCGTGAACTGGCCGCAACGCCAGGGATTCAGGCCATCCGGCTGAACCGGCGGCATCGCAATATCCGCAAATCTGACACCCTCGCGCCCGAGGGCCTAGAGCGCAAAAAAGCATGACCATCGACGACGCGACCAGACGCTACAAGCACACGGGCAGCAGAGTGCCGGACTTCCTCTTCGCAGAACACTTCGACCACGAAGCCAAGGTCCTCACGATCACGGCCTGTGACTTCGACAGCGCAGCCTTTGCAGACATCATCTTGCGGCACCCGGAGGTTGTCGCTTTCGAAGATGAGACCGGCCCCTACGCCACACCTGCATGGTCTGTAATGGCCGTGATCGCGGGCACGAAGTTCTCAGCGCGCGTGGTGCGCCAGCGGCTCTATGGCAAGCCCGGCGGTGTCGGCGCAACGGTGCGCCTCACGCCGCTCTAGAACGGCTGCACCGTGGCCCATGGACGCAATCGGGCAACACCTGAATCTCGTCGCGGCCCTTCAGTTTTCGCCAGCACGACGCCGTGCGGGTTCATGTCCGTCCTCACTCTAGGTGGCAGCCGCGGAGCGGGAGACTTATAGCGGTGCAACCAGCCCACAACGGGATGCAAAGTGCCGTACGAGACCTTCGCAGACGTGGGAACGCGGCTGCCGTGGTTCATCGAAGAGGTCTACAACGCCAAGCGGCTGCACTCGGCGCTCGATTACCGCCCACCCAACGAATTCGAATCCCAGTTCACTCAGCAGGCGGCTTAGTTCTGATGACCCCGGTGGTCCAGTCGATGGGGTTCACTCCAATCTCGAGCCAGAGATCGGTGGAATCCAACACGCTGGCCGTTGACCTCAATTGCGCTGCTCGTGATCCCTTTAACCCTTGGTCACGGCGGCAGTCCGCCGGCCCACCTCGCGACCGCTTCCGCCACCGCATGCGGCTGCTCCGGTACCATCGCGTGGCTGGCGCGCGGGATGACCTGTACGGTCACCTTGTCGCCCAACACCGCCTTCAACTCGTTCCGGGTCGCCGGCGGCCGCCAGGGATCGTCGGCGCCCTGCAGGTCCAAGATGGTCGAATGGCTGACGGGCCACCATTGGTCCTTGGGCGGGCGGGTCTGCGCGTCGCGGTACGCGGCAGACAGTTCTGGATACCAGCCCTCCAGCCATGGGGTGGGATCATTCCCTGGGGCGAAGAAGGCGTGACGCAGTGCGGCCAGGCGCGCGTCGCGGGGTTGCGTGGGATTGGCGGCGACGAGCAGGGACGGTTGTACCCCTGGCGGAAATGTACGGGCCGCGGCTGCGAGCACTACCACGCCGCGAACGAGCTCTGGGTACCTAAGGTCGGCCACGCGCGCCACGAAGTGGCCGTAAGCGTGCCCCACGATCACGGCGCGGCCGTCTCCGAGGCGCCGCACCGCGAGCGCTACATCGCCGGCCAGCGCATCCAGGCTCAGCTCTTGCATCTGGCCGCGGCTTGCGCCCATTCCACGCG
>NZ_JBFTPJ010001062.1:0-1882 GCF_056398445.1 Variovorax sp. 01T439_2 | reverse complement strand
ACGCTGGCCTACACGCCGCGCAGGATCGAGCCGCATCTGGTCGAGCCGGTCCGGTGGATGGCCGACTCGTTCTCGCTGATCGAAAGCCACGTCGGCGAAGGCATCCATGAGGTGCTGGGGCGGTGGCCTTCGGACCGGGCGGCCTGACGCGTTGCGCATCGTCTGTTGTGCATCGCGCCTGTGCGATCTGTATCTGTTCTTCGACGATCGGATGGCGACAATGAGGCTTCATCGAATGGAAGCCAAATGACTGCGCAGACCCGAGACCAGATTGCCGACCGTATCGCCGCCGAGCTGGGCCACAGCTTCGAGGGCGAGCTCGTCGCCGGCGGCAACTACATCCCCGTCGTGCGCGACGGCCGCACGCTCTACACCAGCGGCCAGGTGCCGCGCGTGGGCACCACGGTGGTCGTCACCGGCCGCGTGGGCGACCAGGTGCCGCTCGGCAAGGCCCGCGAGGCCGCGCAGATCTGCGCCTTGCGCTGCCTCGCGCTGCTGCGCCGCGAACTGGGCTCGCTCGAGGGCATCGAGAAGGTGCTGCGCGTTGGCGTCTTCGTGCAGTGCACGGCCGAATTCACGCAGCAGAGCGAAGTGGCCGATGCGGCCTCCGAGCTGCTGCACCGCGTGTTCGGCGAGGCCGGCGTACATGTGCGCACGGCCGTCGGCGTCTATGCGCTGCCGAAGAATGCGAGCGTGGAGCTGGAGATGACGGTGGCGGCCAAGGACAACGCAGGTTAGCGCTTTGGCAGCCCGGCAATGTCCCGCGCAAGCGAGGCGATCGTCAGCGGCGCGCAGCCTTCGGCGTTGTTGCTCACCGTGACGTAGGCCAGCTGGCCCGCGCCGGTGGTGCCCGCGATCACGCGGGCCAGGGCCTCGCGCGTCTCGGGGTCGGGATCGACGATCCTGTCGAACGGGCCGTAGAGCTTTTCCGCATCTTCATAGCCGAAGCGGCCGTGGCGGCGGTGCAGGTTCCAGCGGCACACCAGCGGCCCGGGCCAGAGCGCACGCAGCATCGGCAGCTGGTCTTCGATCGGCGGCATCTTGGCGTGCAGGCCCATGCAGAAGGTGGCGCCCACGCTGCGCAGCATGTCGGCGAAGGCGGGGCAGAGCAACTGCGGGTCGCGCACTTCGACCGCGATCACGGCATCGGGCGCCGTTGGCTTCAGGCCGGGCAAGGCCTCGAGCATCTCGCCGATGCGCGCGAGCAGCGCGGGCTGGTCGGCCAGCAGTTGCGCGGGAATCGGGCTCAACTGGAACACCAGCGCGCCGATGCGGTGGCCGAGGCCTTCGAGCGCCGGCTGCACGAACTCCTGGATCGCGATCTCGCTGTTCAGGAACACCGGGTTGGCCTGCGTGCCGCGGCCGCTTTCGTCGCGCACGGTGGCGTCGGTCACGAGGCTCGGCGCCTTCACCACGAAGCGGAAATCGTCCTGCACCATGGCCGCGTAGCGCGCGTACTGGCTGGCGGTGAGCGCGCGGTAGAAGTTGCGGTCCAGGCTCACGGTGCGAAAAAGCGGATGCCGGGCGAGGGCGGAGAGGCCGCTTTTCGACAGCACCGTTTCGGCGTAGTCGCCATCCCAGACGAGGTTGGCCCAGCCGGGGTAGCTCCACGATGAAGTGCCGAGCCGCAGGCCGGGAGGGAGCGCCGCGGCCAGTTCGACGAGCGCCGGGTCGGCGGGCGCCGGTGCCACGGTGGCGCCGCGCGGCTTCTTCTTCGCGGGCGGCTCGGCCTCGGCCTCCGGCGGCACGGTCGGGGGCGCCTCGGGCGGGCGCGGAAGATCGGGGAAAAGGGAGTCCTGCACTTCATCAGCCATGTTGGGGCCGCATTCTCGGCCAACATCGGGAGGCTGCGCCGCGACGGGCACAATCCGCGCCATGAAAC
>NZ_JBFTPJ010001061.1:0-1887 GCF_056398445.1 Variovorax sp. 01T439_2 | reverse complement strand
CCAGATAGCCTCGGTCGTGCAGTTCGTCGGTCAGGCCCTTACCCGCGATGCGGCCGATGACGGGGGTGGTCGACGCGTCCTCCAGCACGCATTCACGCTGCTGGCCCTTGAGTGCCCGGCGCATGGTGTCCAGCGCCTCCTCGCGCTCGCCCATCGCGGTCAAGGTCCGCACCATGTCCGGCGCCAGCCGCCACCGGTTGACATCGACTCGCTCGGCCATCGCCATGGCTTCGAGCCGCTGCAGGCGCGCCCGCAGCAGGTTCTGGCGGTGCCGGTCCCCGGGCCGGCCAGTCAGGTCAACGGTATCGGCTACGGCTTGGCGCATCAAGGCCCGGTCCAGGCCGGTGAGTCGCTGCTGCTCGACTTCGCGCTGCAGGCTTTGCCGGATCTCGATCTCGGTGCGCGGCCCCAGCCATTGGGTAGCGATCTCGCTGGCTCGCATACGCATGCCCYGGGCGATGTAGTCCGGCGCGATGATGAGGTCTTCCTTGCCSGCGGTCCGGCCGTTCARSACGAYGTGGGTGTGCGGGTTGTCGGTGTCCCAGTGRTCGACSGCCACCCAGTCCAGCGGCGTTTCCARRTCCACCGCCATGCGCTGCATCAGTTGCCGYGTRAAACCACGCAGATCTTCCAGSTCGACCGCRTCCTCGGCCGAGACGATGAAGCGGAAYTGGTGGCGATCTCCSCTGCCCCGCTCCTCGAARGCCTTCAGGTCGGTGGCATCGGTCTCGGGACCATAAGCCTGCCCGCGCTGCCCGTCACGTGTCACCCCATCGCGCTCGATGTARCGCAGGTGSGTGGATACCGAGTTCRCGCCGGCTTTCCGGAGCACCACGAAGCGGSCCTTGATGACCACGCGYCGGSCATGCWCGCCYAGGCGATCGACTGCCATRCCSGCCGCGACTCGGCCTCGGCCTCGGCCAAAGGTCGACGCGGGYCGCCCTGCTCGTTTGCCGGACGCTTTGGCACCGGTCTTCGAAACTTCCCTGAGCACCCGGGACACGAAGCGCTCCGGGCGCGGTCCTGCGYGGGACTTYGGKGCCGCCGGYCGRACRCGAAAGCGCTCGCCATCCRGTTCCTTACGCGAAGCCAAGGCGGGCACTCCSGAGCAATGACGCGCAAGGGATCGGAAGTGGCACGTGCGCAAGGCCGCAGCGACGTAGCGTTGCGCATCGGCGCAGCACCGGCATCGACAGGTGCCGTGCCGCGCCCAACCCACGTGCAGACTGACTTTGCGGGTGGCGGCGTGCCGCCCCTTTTATCTGGCCCTCCGTCTCCGCCTTCCGCTTCCGCTCCCGGCTCCGACCTACCGCCAGCCGCGCACGTGGTGCGCAACGCTGCCCGGGGGGCAGCGGCGGTGCAGCAGGTGCTGCACGCTGGCGGCGGGCTCCCTGCACGACGGTGTGCAGCACGGACACACGTCCGGCTGCAGTTCGGCGGCACCCTTGGCAACAGGACGCTGCGAAGTTCATGGCGCACTCCATGTCCACAAAGGCCGCGCAACGCCGAGCACGGCCGACGCAGAGACAGGCCCGAAATACCGACTGTCGAACGACGCCGGGTTCGTGTCGCCGAGCAGGAACAACTCGCCCACCGCAAGGGGGCGGCATTGCGACCAGGCTTGCAGCTGGCGATGCGCGCCGTCATCCGTTCGCAGGCTCGCCACCACGGCGCCGTCAATGCGCACGAGCTGATCGCAAACACACACCGATTGCGGCGCAAGGGCGCCGATGCGCTTGAGGATCGGCACGCCGCTCGGCAGGTAGCCGCGCTGGGCCGCGAAGGCGGTCACGTCGGCCGGAAGCCGTGCCAGAACGATGCTTCCGACGTGCAGCGAGGCTGAGCTACCCAGGCGGCCGATGCGGTACCAACCGCGCGGCACGCTGT
>NZ_JBFTPJ010001060.1:0-1887 GCF_056398445.1 Variovorax sp. 01T439_2 | reverse complement strand
AACATCGCGATCAAGTACCTGCTGCCCAAGCAGATGAAGAACAWCGGCGTCAAGGAAGACGAACTGCTCGTCACCGAAGAGGCCGTGCGCGGCATCGTGCGCTACTACACGCGCGAAGCCGGCGTGCGTTCGCTCGAGCGCGAGCTTTCCAAGATCTGCCGCAAGGTGGTCAAGGGCCTGCTGCTCAAGCAGATGACGCCCAAGGTCACGGTGGATGGCTCCAACCTCAACGACTTCCTGGGCGTGCGCAAGTACAGCTTCGGACTGGCCGAGAAGCAGAACCAGGTGGGGCAGGTGGTCGGCCTGGCCTGGACCGAGGTGGGCGGCGACCTGCTCACCATCGAGGCGGTCACCATGCCCGGCAAGGGCGTGATCAGCCGCACCGGATCGCTGGGCGACGTGATGAAGGAATCGGTCGAGGCTGCGCGCACCGTGGTGCGCAGCCGCTCGCGCCGCCTGGGCATCAAGGACGAGGTGTTCGAGAAGCGCGACATCCACATCCACGTGCCCGATGGCGCAACGCCCAAGGACGGCCCGAGCGCGGGTGCCGCAATGACCACGGCCTTCGTGTCGGCGCTCACGGGCATTCCCGTGCGTGCAGACGTTGCCATGACGGGCGAGATCACGCTGCGCGGCGAGGTCACGGCCATCGGCGGCCTGAAGGAAAAGTTGCTGGCCGCATTGCGCGGCGGCATCAAGACCGTGTTGATTCCCGAGGAAAACGCGAAGGACCTGCAGGACATTCCCGAGAACGTGAAGAACGGCCTCGAGATCGTGCCCGTGAAGTGGATCGACAAGGTCCTGGAGATCGCGCTCGAGAAGATGCCCGAGCCGCTGTCGGACGAGGAGGTTGCCGCCTCCGCGGCCGCCGTGGCCGAGCTGGCCAAGCAACGTGCGGGCACGCCGGCTTCAGAGGGTTCCGTCAAACATTGATCGGCAGAACTTGCCGAGCCCCGAAAAAGTGTTCTATAATTCGAGGCTCGAAACGCGGGAATAGCTCAGTTGGTAGAGCGCAACCTTGCCAAGGTTGAGGTCGAGAGTTCGAGACTCTTTTCCCGCTCCAGTTTTGAAAAAGGGAAGCACTGCTTCCCTTTTTTTCGCGAATTCGATTTCGTTTTCAGCAGCGTGGCGCGATAGCAAAGCGGTTATGCAACGGATTGCAAATCCGTCTAGCCCGGTTCGACTCCGGGTCGCGCCTCCATTAAATCCTCTGCTAAATCAACAGCTTAGATGCCTCGGACCCTCCGAGGCATTTTTGTTTGTGGCTTCATCTCAGTTCGTTTTGGGTTCGTTGCTACCCAAAAGAGGCTGGTCTGCTACCCGCTGACGGATTGTTTTGTCCGTCAAAGCCAGTACGATGCGCGCTCCTATTGGAGCCTGATGTGTCCTCTGTCCAAAAGCGCGGCAACAAGTTTCAGCTGCGCGTAAAACACCACCTCCTCGAGAAGCCCTTCTTTCACACGTTCGACGACGAGGTCGAGGCGAACAACTACGCCAAGACCCTCGATGCATGGCTGGAGCGGGGCGTGGTGCCGCTGGAGCTGCTTGAGGCGACGCAGGGGTCGGGGCCCACGTCGCCACTCCTGCTCGAAGTCATGCGGAACTACGAGAACGATCCGAACACGCGCGTAGCGCCGACCGAGCGACCCACGCTCACGCTTCTGGCCAGCGAGTTGCCTGGTGTGCGCATGTCAGGAATTACCTTCCAGCGGCTCAACCAGCTGATCGAGGGCTACAAGACCCGCGAGAAGAGGTTAGCGCCAGGAACGATCAGGAAGCGCGTGGGTGCGCTATCGAAGGTGGTCGCGTGGTACCACCGCACCACGACGAAAGAGGGCCAGCAACCGCCTGTCAATGTCGTGACGCTGCTGCCCCGCGGCTACAGCC
>NZ_JBFTPJ010001059.1:0-1890 GCF_056398445.1 Variovorax sp. 01T439_2 | reverse complement strand
ACACCGGTGCCAACGCGCAGGCCGCAGGCCGCGTCACCACCCGCGTCGCGGTGCGCCTGAACGGCGATGGCCGCAGCATGGCCGGCCGGCTGATGGACAACCTGCTCAAGGACTATGCAGGCACCCACTACACCTGGGACGAGCGGGGCAACCTGATCGAGCGCAGCCGCAACGGAGAAATCACCACCTTCACCTGGGACGGCTTCAACCGCATGCGCAGCGCCGAGACCTTCGGTGAGACCACAAGCTTCAGCTACGACGCGCTGGGCCGGCGCATCGTCAAGCGCTCCGAGCACGACGTCACCCTCTTCGGCTGGGACGGCGACACGCTGGCGTTCGAGAGCACGCAGAGCACCGAGGGCCAGCAGGAGCTGCAGGCCTGGCGCGGTGACAGCGTGCACTACATCCACGAGCCCGGCTCCTTCGTGCCGCTGGTGCAGATCAGGCAGGCCCAGGCCGTTGCGCTGAGCCAGACCACCGACGTGAAGTCGTTGATCGCCGCCAACGGCGGTCGCTACGACATCGAGCAGGATCCGCTATGGAACGGGACGCAGCTCAAGACGCCGCAGGCCTTCGCAAAGGAAGAGATCGCGTTCTACCAGTGCGACCATCTGGGCACGCCGCAGGAACTGACGGACCATGAGGGGCAGATCGCCTGGTCTGCGCAATACAAGGCCTGGGGCGAAGCCAAGCAGGCAATCAGCGAGGCGGGACGGAAGGCGGGGTTCAGGAATCCGATCCGGTTTCAGGGGCAGTACTTTGACGATGAGACGGGGCTGCACTACAACCGGTATCGGTATTACGACCCAGGGAGTGGGCGGTTCGTAAGCAAGGATCCGATCGGATTGTTTGGCGGAATCCACCTTCAACAATATGCTCCAAATCCCGTTGAATGGATTGACCCGCTTGGATTAAATCGCACGAGCGGCGCAGGAAGAAAACCGGAGTCATCAAAGCCCAATCAAAACCCCAAATGCTCCGAATGCAGAAAGCCGTGGGAAGTAAATCGCTACGATAGGCTCTGCGACGGTCATGTCTCCGGCGTTGGCAGAGTGAAATATTTCTATGACCCCAAAACCAGGCAATGGTGGTCACCGGATCAAACAGGGCATGGTGGAAGTGCTTGGAAAGTTTACAACAGTGATGGCTCTTGGAGAGCCGATGCGGACCGGTATGGCGACTTTATGAGCAAACACAAGAGCGAAACCGGAAAGAACGTTGATTTCAAGAATATGAAGTGCAAGGATGTTCAATGATTGAGTCGGCAGAAGAATTCTCAAGACTGAGATTAAGTTCCTTAAAGGAAGAATATGACCGCGCCGCTCACGAAGAGGCATCAGTCGGGGTTTGGATTGACGTAATAGAAAATTATCCAGAACTCCGACAATGGGTTGCGCACAATAAAACCGTTCCTCTTGAAATACTTAAGTATTTGGTCGAAAACCATCCTGGAACAAATTTATTCGTAGCCGATAAAAGAAAATTGTCCCCAGAGTTGTTTGATATATTGTCTAGAGATGAGAATTATCTTGTCCGTGAAAGAATTGCAATTAATGCAAAGACCCCTCTCAACATACTGGAGAAACTTTCAAAAGACTCTATAGAAGACGTAGCGCAAGCAGCGCGCTACAATCTAAAAAATAAAAAATAATTCTGAGAATTTCACAGATTTGCATACAAGCATTCCGCTGCGCAGCAATTTAAAACATGTTGATATGTTTGAGAGCACGCACTGGAGACTAGCATGTCGACTATAGGCGCGGACAAAATTAGAGAGAAAATTGCTCAACGTCGAGGCAATGAATTACTCCGGCAGCTCGAAGGACTAGAAACCGGGGCCTTGGTCAAATCCAGTAACTATGATTTTTCGTGGCACGCGGCGCACGCGGC
>NZ_JBFTPJ010001058.1:0-1892 GCF_056398445.1 Variovorax sp. 01T439_2 | reverse complement strand
GTGCAGCACTTTGGCGGTATCGGCCTGGATCTTCGCGACCACCGCCGGCGGCGTGGCGCGCGGCGCGACGAAGCCGAGCAGGGCGCTCACGTGGAATCCCGGCAGGGTCTCGGCCACGGTCGGATAGCCGTAGCCCGGAACCCGCTTCTCGCCGAGCGTGGCGACCATCTTCATGCGGCCCGCCTTGACGTACGGCAGCACCGAAAGAAAGGGGYCGAACACGAGGTCGAGGCGCCCGCCCAGCAGTTCGGTGTGCGCGGGCGCGCTGCCCTTGAAGGGCGCGTGCAGCATGTCGAAGCCCGCTTCGCGCTTGAGCAGTTCGGCGCCCAGGTGCGTGGTGCTGCCCGCGCCGGGCGTGCCGTAGCTGAGCTTGCCCGGGTTCTTCTTCGCGTAGGCAATGAGCCCGGCCAGCGTGCCGAAGGGCGCGTCGGGCTGCGCCACGATCGCGAGCTGCAGGTTGGCGATCTGCGTGATGCCCGCCAGGTCCTTCACCGTGTCGTAGGGAAGGCTCTTGCGCAGCGATGGATTGACCGCAAAGGACGAATTCACCATGCCGAAGGTCAGCCCGTCGGCCGGCGCCTTGGCGACGAAGTCGACGCCAATGGCCGTGCCGGCCCCCGGCTTGTAGTCGACGAGCACCGGCTGGCCCCACATCTCCTGCAGCTTGAGCGAGATCAGGCGCGCCACTGTGTCGGTCGGCCCGCCGGGCGCAAAGGGGACGATGAGCTTGACGGGCCCCTTGGGGTAGCCGCCCGCGTCGCCCGCGGTTGCCGCCGGGGCGGCGGCCGCAAAGCCGGAGAGCGCCAGGCCGCTTCCCGCCAACAGCAGCAGGCGCCGGTCTCGCGAGGGAAGAAGGGCGGTTGAGCCGCCAGCGGAATGTCTCGAATTTCTGTATAAATGGAACATTGTTTCGAAATAATGATTCCCGAGCGCCGTCACGTCAACCGTTTTTTGCTGAAGAATGAACGAACATCTAAAAAAAAGGGTTTGGATACATGAATGACGCGATTGGCGGCAAAGAAGAAGTCAGCGCGCTTGCCAGGGGGCTGGCCTTGCTCAAGGTCATCGGAATGGCAGCCGCACCCATCAGCAATCGCGACCTGGCCGAAACCACCGGCATCCCCAAGGCCACCGTGTCCCGCCTCACGGCCACGCTGGTGGCCGCGGGCTACCTGAAGCAGTCGCAGGACAGCGACCGCTTCAGCCTCGGGCCCGCGCTGCTCGACATGAGCAGCCGCTACCTGCGCCACTTCGACCTGCGCACGGTGGCCCGGCCGCATCTCTCGGAGCTGTCCGAATTTGCCGGCGCCAGCGTCCACATGGGCGTGCGCGACGAGCTCGACATGCTCATCATCGATTCGCTGCGCCCCCGCTCCGCGCTGATCAGTTCGCGCATCGAAGTGGGCTCGCGCATGACCATTGCCACCTCGGCCGCGGGCCGCGCCTACCTTGGGGCGCTACCCGCCGCCGAGCAGGCCGAGGTGCTCGAGCAGATCCGCCTGGAAAGCGGCGAGAACTGGCCTTCGATCGAGCCGCGCCTGATGGCCGGGCTCGACGAATACGCGCGCCTGGGCTATTGCAGCTCCTTCGGCGAGTGGCATCCGCACATCCACGCCCTGGGCTTTGCGCTCAAGGGCCCGCGCGGCGAGCGCTACGGCGTGAGCTGCGGCGGCCCCGCCTACCTGCTGCCCAAGGACGTGATGCTCGGCCGCGTCGCCCCCAGGCTCCTCGAAACCGCCCAGCGGATCTCCCAGGAAGYCGGCACCGTCAGCACCGACTGATCCTCAGCAGCCCCGGATCCATTCGTGAAACACCGAGGATCCGGCTTTGCCGGTCCTCTGGTGTTGCCCCCGGCGAGGGGGTGGGCGAAGCGACACGAAGTGCGCGAAGAC
>NZ_JBFTPJ010001057.1:0-1893 GCF_056398445.1 Variovorax sp. 01T439_2 | reverse complement strand
GGCACCACCTTCGCGATGATCACGCTGGGCATCGGCGAGCTGGTGGCCTCGATGGCGCTGATGTTCCCGAGCTTCTTCGGCGGCGAGGGCGGCATCACCACCAACCGCGTGTACGGGCCGAGCTTCTTCGGCTTCAACTTCGGCCCGCAGATCCAGGTGTACTACCTGATCGCCGCCTACTGCTTCGTCTGCACCGCGCTCATGTATGCCTTCACCGGCACGCCGCTCGGGCGCATGCTGAATGCGGTGCGCGACAACCCGGAGCGCGTGGAGTTCATCGGCTACAACACGCAGCGCGTGCGCTACTTCGCCTTCATCATCGCGGGCTTCTTCGCGGGCATCGGCGGCGGGCTGGCGTCGATCAACTTCGAGATCGTGAATGCGGCCGACAGCCTGAGCGCCATCCGCTCGGGCGGCTACCTGCTGTTCACCTTCCTGGGCGGCGCGGTGTTCTTCTTCGGGCCGATCATCGGCGCGGTGCYGCTGGTGTTCGCCTCGATCCTGCTGTCGGAGCTCTCGAAGGCCTGGCAGCTCTATTTCGGCCTGGTGTTCGTGTTCATGGTGATGTTCGCGCCCGGCGGCATCGCCAGCCTGGTGATGATGAACCTGCGGGTTGCCAGGTTCGGCAAGTTCGGCCGCTTCTGGCTGCTGTACGTCGCGCTCGCGGTGGCACTGGTGCCGGTGGTGGTGGGCGCCGCCGCGCTGATCGAGATGATCTATCACATCCAGCTCAATGCAGCGCTCGGACCCAACCTGAACTACTTCGGCGTGGCGATCGATACATCCTCTGCGGCAAGTTGGCTCGGCGCCGCCGCGATCCTGGCCGTGGGCCTGGCTGCGCTGGAGGTGGCGCGCCGGCGCTTCGTGCGTGTCTGGGGCCAGGCGCAGGAAGAGATCGAAGCAGAAATCAAGCGCCGGGAGGCTGCGTAATGAGCGCGCAATATGCACTGGAACTGAAGTCGCTGCGCAAGAATTTCGGCAAGACCGAAATCATCCGCGGCGTGGACCTGGCCGTGAAGGCCGGGGAACGCGTGGCCATCATCGGCCCGAACGGGGCAGGAAAGTCGACGCTGTTCAACCTGATCAGCGGGCGGCTCGCACCCACCAGCGGCGAAGTGCTGCTGAACGGCCAGCGCATCGACGGCAAGAAGCCCTACGAGATCAACCGGCTGGGCCTGTCACGCAGCTTCCAGATCACCAACATCTTCCCGAAGCTCAGCGTGTTCGAGAACCTGCGCTGCGGCGTGCTGTGGAGCCTGGGCTACCGCTACACCTTCCTGCGCTTTCTCTCGAACCTGGACGACGCCAACGCGCGCACCGAAGAACTCATCAAGCAGATCGGCCTGCAGCGCAAGCGCGACGTGCACGCAGTGAACCTCACCTATGCGGAGCAGCGCGCGCTCGAGATCGGCGTGACCATTGCGGGCGGCGCCGGCGTCATTCTTCTGGACGAGCCCACGGCGGGCATGAGCAAGACCGAGACGGCGCACTTCATCTCGCTCATCAAGCACGTCACGGTCGGCAAGACGCTGCTGACGGTGGAGCACGACATGGGCGTGGTCTTCGGGCTGGCCGACAAGATCGCGGTGGTGGTGTACGGCGAGGTCATCGCCTTCGACACGCCGGCTGCCGTTCGCGCCAATGCACGGGTTCAGGAAGCTTATCTGGGGTCTTCGGTTGCGGATGCGCAGGGGGCGGGGCATTGATGAAATTTCGCTTTTCTTTGCATCGCGGTTTCCGTCGTTCAGGGCGCGCTCCCGCCGATGGGGTACCTTGCTCCGCGAATGTCCTCCGGCCTGCGGCCTCCCCCTTGATTTCGCTGCGCAAGGCACCCCATCGACGGGAGCGTCATGCGGAGCGGTCGTTCATCAGCGGTGCACCCAGAGCGTGCCC
>NZ_JBFTPJ010001056.1:0-1902 GCF_056398445.1 Variovorax sp. 01T439_2 | reverse complement strand
GTTCTCGTTCTTCGCCTTGAGCGACGCGATGGCCGAAGCGAGGTAGGCGGCGCCGCCGGCGGGCACCGGCACCGTGCCGCCGCCGTTCGCCGGGGCGGTGATGGAAAGCCGGGGCGGCTCGAGGTTGCCGTGCAGGTCGTTGAAGGCGATGAGCTTCACGTCCATGCTGCCGGGCGCGGCGGGCGCCGGCGCAGGGGGCGGTGCCGGCGCCGGTGCGGGCGGCGGGAGGAACGGAATGAACCCGGTGTTCGAATGGCTGCTTCCGCCGCATGCGGACAAGGTGGCCAGAACCACCCCCGCCAGGGCGAGATGTTTCAACGATGCGTGCATGAGCCTCTCCTCTTTGGATGGAATGCAGCGCATGCTGGACATGGCAGATGACGTCGCCATGACTGCCCCGCGCAGGAAGCGTGATCAGGGCAAGGGAACCACGCGGATGGCCACGCCGGGGCCGAAGGCGCGCTGCAGCAATTCGCCCGCCTGGGCGCTTTGCGCATCGCCGGGCGACTGCACCGCCAGCCATCCCTCGGTGGCTTGCCGTTGCAGGTGCCAGCCCTCCTGCCCGATGCGGATCAGGCTGGCGAGCGACGCGGCGTCCGCGATGGGCAGCGCCGCGGGCACGATGTCGAGCCAGTCCACCACCTGGTCGGCTTCGCCGCCGAGCCGCGCGGTCGCGCCGTCCACCAGCGCGCGCTGCGTGGCGGCATCCCTGACCGCGCCTTGCAGCACGATGCCGTTGCCGTGCCAGCGGATTTCAAGCGCTGCGTTCGTTGCCGATGGGGCCGGCCGCGCGGCCGCGAACACCCACGCGGCGCCTGCCGCGGCCAGCAGCGCCATCAGCAGCGCGATGAGCCGGAGTCGTCTGTTCATTCGAGCCTTGGCGCACGACCATCGTGCAAACGTCGAGTGCCGAGTTCAGGGGCCCGCCATGACGGTGTGATGACAGCCGCACAGGGCTGCTGCGCGGCCTCAGAGCCGCAGTGGCGCGGCGTAGCCGGTCATCTCGAGGTAGCCCCGGCCRACACGGCGGCCTTGCGCATCGACGAGGTCGCTCAGGCCTTCCCAGTACACCCCGCCGGTGGAGCCGCGGCTGTCGAGCTCCTGGTCGTCGAGCAGCGCGCGCACCTCGAAGCTGCCCGATGGGGTCTGCACGCGCCACCGGGTCGGGTACTTCGCCTGCGTGCGCGGGCTGGTCCACGCATTCGCACCGTCGAAGCGCACCTCGTCATTGTTGAAAACGCGCAGCGCGCCATCGCGCGTGCGAAACGATCCACCGGCCCACAGCGCACTGCCGTCGCGGCGCCGCAGGCGAAAGGCGGTGAGGGCGCTGCCGTCGTCCAGGTTCATGCCGATCCAGTCCCAGCCCACGGCCTCGGGATGCATCAGCGCCTCGCTCCATTCGTGGTCGAGCCAGGCGGTGCCGCCGACGTCGAAGGCCTGGCCCTTGAGCGTGAGCCTGCCCTGCGTGCGCAGCTGCGGCTCGCTGTAGTAGTAGCTCGCCTGCGCTTCCTCCGGTCCCTTGCGCGAGAGCCCGGCCTTGCCTTGCAGCAGCACCGGCTGCGTGGGCGTGAAGCGCAGGTCGAGCGAGAACTCGCCAGCCGGGATGCGCGCCGAATAGCTGCCGTCCTCCCTGCGCACCAGCGACCAGTCGCGCAGGCGCACGTCGGTGTCGGTTTCGCTGGCCGATGCAACGCCGAAGCCCGCGCGCGCAATGCGCTGGTCGTGCAGCAGCACGCGGCCTTCGAGATCGGTGACGGCCGCATGCGCGAACACGAGGTGCCTGGCCGCGAAGGCCGAGCGCAGGCCCTCTGCCGCATCGACGCGCGAGCGGAAGAAAGTCACCTGGAAGCCGAACTCGCGTCCCGCCGGAGTCTTCGCGTGGCCCGTGATGTACCACCACTC
>NZ_JBFTPJ010001055.1:0-1902 GCF_056398445.1 Variovorax sp. 01T439_2 | reverse complement strand
GCGTGGTGGGGCAGGTGGTGGACACCATGGCGTCGATCAATGCCTCGTCCAGGAAGATCGTCGACATCATCGGCGTGATCGACGGCATCGCSTTCCAGACCAAYATCCTGGCGCTCAATGCSGCTGTSGAAGCCGCGCGCGCCGGCGAGCAGGGCCGCGGSTTCGCGGTGGTCGCGTCGGAAGTGAGAAGCCTCGCGCAGCGCTCGGCCGCGGCGGCCAAGGAGATCAAGGGCCTGATCGACGATTCGGTGGGCAAGGTCGACGTGGGCAGTGCGCTCGTCGGCGAGGCCGGCAAGACGATGGAAGAGATCGTGAGCGGCGTCAAGCGCGTGACGGACATCATCGGCGAGATCACCGCGGCCAGCCACGAGCAGGCGCAGGGCATCGAGCAGGTGAACCAGGCGATCGCGCAGATGGACCAGGTGACGCAGCAGAACGCGGCGCTGGTCGAGGAGGCGGCGGCCGCGGCCCAGTCGCTGCAGGAACAGGCCGACAGCCTCTCGCAGGTGGTGGCCACCTTCAAGCTCGACGACGACGAAGAGGAACCCGCCGCGGCGCCGCCCAGGCCCGCACCCGTCCAGGCGCATGTCGAGCAGCCGGCTCGCCGTGCAGTTGCCGCTGCACCGCCGCGCAAGCCGGTGGCGGCCATCGCGGGCTCGTCCGCCGCCAGCGGAGACTGGGAGACTTTCTAAGCCCGCGCGTGCGCGCCGGCCGCAAGAGGCAATGAACGGTCAGGCCCGCTGCCAGCCTGCCTTGAGCGCATCGGGGTTCTTGTCCGCCACAAGATTCAGCTTGATGCCATGCTCGAGAAACGCCTTGAGTCCTGCAAGCGTCCAGGTGAAGCCTTGGGTCGACTCGGCAACGTACTTGAAGAGTTCGTCTCCGTCACCCGTCCATCCAGACTCCGTGATGACGACGTAGGTCGTTCCATCCTCGCGTTCGGAGAACGTCCATTCGACCGTCGTGCGGCCGCTGTATCCGTCCCACTCGATCACGATGCGCTTGTCGGGTTCGATGTCTTTCACGAGCACCGATGTGGATGCTCCATACATCTCCCAGTCCCATCTGACTTCGCGGCCGGCCTCGAGCCGGCCGCTGCTTTTGGTGAACCAGAAGTTGGTTGTCACACGGGGATCGATGAACGCTTCGAACACCTCTGCGACGGGCTTGCGAACCAGCATCTCCGTTTGTGCGACGGGTGCTTTCGTGATCTCGACTTTCATGGTGGCCTCCTTTTGCGGGACGCGTTGCGGCGCCTGCCAATCAATCAATCCTGGCACGGAGCGCGTCGCACCATGAGCACGCGGCGCCATGGACCCACCTGCAGCGCAGTTTTCTTTCAATATGCAACGCTCCACTGCACCTACGCGAATGTGAGCATCGCCCTACAGAAGAACCGCTGCAAAAAATTAAGGTGACCGATGGCGAGGCCGAGCAATGTGTGAAGTGCCTCGCGCAAAGGAAGCCAAATTGGACCCCCCATCCAGAACCTTCGAGCGCCGCGCGCTCCGCATTCCGCTGCGCTCTTCCGTGACGCTGGAGGCCGACCTGTGCCTGCCGGCGGCCTCGCGCGGGATCGTGCTGTTTGCGCATGGCAGCGGCAGCAGCCGCTTCAGCCCGCGCAACCGACAGGTCGCGGAGAGTCTCAACGAGGCGAAGCTGGCCACGCTGCTCGTCGACCTCCTGACCTCCGACGAAGAGGCCGTCGACGAGCGCACGCGCGAGCTGCGCTTCGACATCGGCATGCTGGCCGACCGGCTCGTCGGCCTGACCGACTGGCTGTGCGACTACGAGCCCGCCGCGGGCCTGAGGATCGGCTACTTCGGCGCGAGCACCGGTGCGGGTGCCGCGCTGGTGGCCGCGGCGCAGCGGCCCGACGCGGTGCACGCCGTGGTCTCGCGC
>NZ_JBFTPJ010001054.1:0-1911 GCF_056398445.1 Variovorax sp. 01T439_2 | reverse complement strand
GCTGCAGGCCGTCGAGCTTCACGTGCAGCACGATCTCGCGCCCGATCTCGTACAGCGCGCGGTCGTAAGCGAGGTTGGAAAAACGCAGCGAGTTCCAGTAGGCGGCGCCGGTGTCCAGCACCAGCAGCACGGCCAGCGGACCGAGCAGCCAGGCCAGCAGCTTGCGCTGCAGCCTGGGCTCAGGTTTGCGCATCGCCGCGGTCCATCAGATAGCCCATGCCGCGCACGGTGCGGATCTCGCATCCGAGCGGTTCGAGCTTCTTGCGCAGCCGGTAGACGTTGACCTCGATCGCGTTGTCGCCGACCTCGTCGCCCCATCCGTAGAGATGGTTGACCATCTGCTCCTTGCCCACCACGCGACCCTCGCGCATCATCAGCAGCTCCAGCACCGCGAGCTCGCGCGGCGACAGGTCGAGCGGCTTCTTGTCGTAGAAAACGCGCCGGCCCACCGTGTCGAAGCGCAGCAGGCCATGCTCGAGATACGGCGTGGAATTGGTACTGCGGCGCAGCAGCGCGCGCACGCGCGCTTCCAGCTCCGGCAGGTCGAAGGGCTTGGCCAGGTAGTCGTCGGCGCCCAGGTCGAGTCCGCGCACGCGGTCCTGCAGGGTGTCGAAGGCGGTCAGCATCAGCACCGGCATGGTGGACTTGCGGGCGCGAAGCCGCCTCAGCACATCGAGTCCGCTCAGCTTGGGCAGGCCGATGTCCAGGATCGCCAGGTCGTAGATGCCGAGCGCGAGCGCATGGTCGGCCTCTTCGCCGGTGGAGACGATGTCCACCGCGTGGGCGGACTGCACCAGCGCGCGCGAGAGCGCGTCGGCCAGTACCTTGTCGTCTTCCACCAGCAGTATCCGCATTGATTCTCGCCCCGGCCGTATGCAGCCGAATATGCTAACCGCAATGCCCGGGCGAGACGGGGCAACTCAGGAGCAGCTGTAGCTCGCGGCCAGGTTGGGGTCGCCCGAGGTGTGGTTCGCCTTGAGCGGATAGAGGCACAGCGGCCGCGACTTCACGGCCGGAAAGCTGGCGCTGGCCACCGTCGCCACTTCCACGCGCGCTGGCGGCTCGATGCCCTTTTCCACCCAGGCGGTCAGCAGTTCGTAGAGCTGCGCGTTGGTCGGCAGCGGGGGATTCGCATTGGCATTCGACGTGCCGTTGCTGAAGCCGTGGCCCATGCCGGGAACGAGGTAGAGCCGGTAGAAGCCCTGCGTGGCCGCGACGCCGCCCATCTGCGCGGCCACGCGGCTGTAGTAGTTGATCGTGCCTTGCGGCGGGATCAAGGTGTCGGCCAGGCCGTGGTAGGAGATCAGCTTGCCCTTGCGGTCGCGGAAGGCGCTCAGGTCGGCGCTGTCGGTGTTGATGTTGGCGAACGCGCTTTGCAGCGCCACGCCGCGGTCCCAGGCATTGGCAAGCTGCGCGTACGTGAGCGATTTCCAGCGGTCGGCGCCATTGCCCGTGGCGTTGAGCAAGCTGGGCGTCGCGATCGTCGGGTCCTGCAGTTCGAGCGCGACCATGTCGCTGGAGATGGGGAATGGCGTGGCGCCGGCCAGGCCCATGAGGTTGGCGCCGCGCGCCAGTCCGTACCACTTCTGCGCAGGCGCGGTGGCGGCCGCGAAGCCGTTGTCGGCCGCAGGGTTCGGCACCGAACCGTCGGCCGTCTGGCCGTACCAGAACTTGTTGAACGCGAGCGCCTGGGCCGGGCTCACGCAGCCCGCAGTGGCGTTGGTGCCGCCGTCGGCGGTGCAGATCACGGCCGCGTCGGTGGTCGGGTCGTAGCGGCAGGCGGCAGGGTCCGGCACATAGCCCAGGTGAACGCCGCCGACCATGTCGCAGGCATTGATCGCAGCATTCGAGACCGTGGTGTGCTGGTCCGCCGTGATCGCCACGCCGCCCAGGTCGCGCTGGGCCACGATC